>NZ_JACJOY010000072.1:0-171278 GCF_014695815.1 Trichocoleus sp. FACHB-6 | reverse complement strand
TAACTCAACATAGGCTTTCGCCTCTTGCCAAAGCTCCTTGGGGTCTGGTTCAAGTCGATGCAGCAAACGGTTGACCGCATCGTGCCCTGCCGCCGACTCTGTTGTCGGTTGAACCCGCTCTGCTTCGCTACAGCTATAGGACTTTTGCGTCGCAATCAGGAAGTTGATGTATTCAATAGCTGTGTATTTCGGTGGATTCATTCCTTCCTTCTACCGCATCTTCAGTTCAACGTTCACATAGAGGCACTGGAAACGATGGAAGCTAACAATTCATTCCTTCCTTCTACCGCATCTTCAGTTCAACTGCGTAACTCCTGATCTTGTGAGCATTGCATCCTCCTTTAATAGGAATAAATTGGCGTTTTAGCTTAAATTAGTCACCTTTCTATGCTAAAAAACCACCTAGAGCCTTGCTATTATGGGGGCAAAATTGGGAGGAACTAACTGACGCAGATGGAGTTCATCAACCACGGTGTCAAAAGAGTAGCCTTGCTTCATGCGTGAACTAATTTCTTGAACTTCAGCCCAGGTTAAACCGCTTTCTACATAGGCTTTCGCTATCGCAATGAGCAAGTCTAGATGGTCGTTTCCCTCAGCTTTTGTCATCATATTATGGGGAACATCCAGAACTCGGTCAAAGGAGTGATACCAAGTAAAGGGTTGAGACTTGAGTGCGGCTTCAAATAAAGCTTCATGCTCCTCTTTACCGACAGCGCGATCGCTTTCACTCGATATAATAAACATCGGCGCAGCCAAACTTTCTTCAGCACGTCCCAGAATATCTTGTCCCATATCTAAAAAAACGCGCAAAGATGGCATCAGAAAGCCAGGATAGCCAAAACTGGCTAATCCTGGTTCAGTTCGCCACTTAAAGTAGATATTAAAGATTTCCACAAATAAATCTACCACTTTATTGCTGCCGCTCAAATAAGGCGCAAATAGCAAAGCCCGATTAATTTGTGCATTACGTTCTAGTGCTAGCCAAGCCGCCAATGTGCTGCCCCCAGATAGTCCCCCCACAATCACTTTCGTCCCCAAAGGTTGTACAATGTCTAGCCAGCGAAGACCAAACTCTTGATAAACTTGTTGATTTTCTGGCAGGGGAGGGGGGTTGTCTGCATCCCATTCCCCGGCAATACCATGCCCTGGCAACAAAGGAATTAAAACGTTGTAGCCAGCTTTAAAAAAAGCTTCTCCTATAGGTACAAACTGCTCTGGGGAGGCAGTAAACCCATGAAAGAAGAGACATACCTTCTCGGTAGGTTTTTGGTGAAGAAGAAACCGAGAGCGACAGCCTTCATCCATTAGGGGCAGTGCATCTTCATGCGCTTTTGTTTCTCGAATGATTGCTGATGTTAGGCTGAAATAGTTGGACATATAGAGGTTGTTTCCCGCTACAAGATAACTAAGTTACACATTTTTATTGTCATATTACTTAATCCTGTTTTTGCGAATATACTTCTTGTGGGGCAGACTAGAAGCCTGCAATTAGTGTATAACAGGCATTTAGTCTGCCGTAAGTATCTTTCCTGGGAACTACAAATTTGATAGGGGAAAGCTTCACCCTTCCCCGATGTAGCAGGTGGCGTTGCATTCAAAGACAAAAATTAGAGTTGATCCTGATTAATTGTCGCCCGAATACTTAGTCATCGCCAGAGGGGTAATCATGCGATCGCGTTTTTACCATAAGAATAAATTTACTTGTTTATAGAAGTTTTTTGTGCAAGATGTTATTGTAATTAACAAGGAAACCATTAGAGCTAATATGGACAAAAAGAAAAAACCAGAGCCTTTAACAGGAGAGGCGCTGATCAAAAAAGTCAAAGAAATAGGCTCTTTGAGCAAAGAAGAAAAGGCTAGAGCCTGCGGATACTACACTGTCACAAAAGGTGGTGTGGAGCGCGTGAACATGATGAAATTCCTAAACGCTCTCATAGATGCTGAGGGAATTGAATTAGATGGTAAACAAGAAGGTACAGGACGCGGCGGACGTAGCGCCAGCTACCGGATATCGGTGCAGTCCAACGGCAATTTGCTAATAGGCTCGGCTTATACTAAGCAAATGGGACTTCAAGCCGGGGATGAGTTTGAAATCTCTCTAGGACGCAAGCATATCAAGCTGCAACAAGTTGATGCAGAAGAACTGCCAACGTCTGCTTAAACATGTGGCTTTGTCCGCAATAGCAGGCTAGAAGGATTCTTCAGGCTTGGTAGCGCGATCGCTCCAACCACAACCAAGGTAGAAATCTAGAGAGCCATCCACTTCCAAGAAGCCTTGAGCAACTACAAAGCTTAAGGCTTCTTGGTTGATATTAAGATATTTTGATTGGGGTATTTTAACTGCTCGAAGGCCCAGTTGGGCTATCCTGGGTTGAGACAGGAGGACTGCTGAGGAGTAAGAAAGCAGAAATCCAAAATCGAATGACTACTTCTGATAATGAATGGCTTAATCCATCGGCCGATTTAACCTTGTCGAGGGATGAAATTCATGTTTGGCGGGCTGACCTTGACCCACCGACATCGCATCTTCAATTGTTGGCAAAAACCCTCTCGGCCGACGAACGAAATCGGGCTGAGCGGTTTTATTTTGAGCAACATCGAAATCGTTTCATTGCTGGTCGCGGTATTCTCAGAACCATTTTGGCTCGCTATTTGGGTATCGATCCGTCTGAGGTGCAATTTGGGTATGAACCGCGTGGTAAACCAATTTTGGCTGAAACATCCGGTGACAGTAGGCTCTGTTTTAACTTGTCTCACTCTCAGGGACTCGCTTTGTATGCTGTTGGACGCGATCGCGCCCTTGGCATTGACTTGGAATATATCCGTCCTATCTCCGATACTGAACAACTCGCTAAACGCTTTTTTTCTGCCCAAGAATATGCTGTAATTCGTGCGCTACCTCCCTCGCAGAAGCAGGAAACATTCTTTCGCTACTGGACTTGCAAGGAAGCTTATCTCAAAGCAACTGGAGACGGACTGGCTCAGCTAGACCAAATTGAAATTTTGCTTGCTCCTGAAAAACCAGCCAGCGAACTTCGTCTCCCCAGCAGTTTAGGTACTCAAGACTGGGTTCTCCAAGAGTTAACACCTACTGCAAACTATGTGGCTGCTCTTGTTGTTGCTGGACAAGGTTGGCATCTCAGGAGTTGGCAATTTCTATAGTCATTAGTTATTAAGCAGGTAGGGGTAATTAAACATAGCTTCTCGTAATTAAAAATTGGGTAAAAGTCTTATCTAATTTTTAGGAATATGGATTAAATAACTGGTAAAACTTACGTTTTGTAGGGGCATGGCGATAGGGGCATGGCAGTGCCATGCCCCTACGTTTATTAAAGCGTATTAGTCTAAAGACTGATATAAACCTATAAGATTTCCGTCGGGATCGCGAAGATAAGCTGTTTTAATTCCGTAGTAGGGATTGCTCATTGGTTCTGTTGTAAAGTTGACTCCCTTATGCCTTAATTTATGATATACCTGATCTACATCATGCACAGTAAAAACTAACGCTACCTTGTCTTGACATTCGGCATTTTCTGGCTTGTCAGCATTGCCAATCATTTGCGCCATTTCTTGCCGCCTGAATAAACTAAGTCTCATATCTCCAGCTTTAAACTCAGCATATCCGCTTTTTTCATCTTCTACGGTAACGTCAAATTCCATGACATCTTTGTAAAAGTCAAAACAAGCTTTTAAGTCCTTTACCAGCAGTCTTGTATAGGCAAAACCAATCATAACTACTTTACCTGATGATAGTGATACTTTAAGAAGGCGCTTGTAAACTTATATTGTTACATACAGGTGCAATATCTGAACACAATTAGGGTAATAATTGCAAACCCAACACCCGCAAAAAATACGCTATGAATTCCACCAATGCCAAAGGCAATTCCCATCAGTAGCGGACCTAAAGTTTGCCCTAATCCAAAAAATGTGCCGTTTACAGCTATGACGGTAGCTAGATACTCTCTGGGTGCCAGAGCTGCTAACAGAGTTTGAATGCTGGGAAATCCAATGCCAAGCCCAATCCCAAAAATCGTGGTTGGTATTAATAGTAACCACATATTCGTTACGAAGGGAACAATAAATAGAGCGATGGCGTAGAAAACAAAAGATGCTCTAATTAAAGTTGTTTCTCTAAAACGTCTGGCGAGTCTACCTAGCTGTGAAGAAGTGAATGCGATCGCTACCGAAATACTAGAGAGTATCACTCCAATTGTAGAGGGCGGCGCTTTAAATGTATCGTTAATCAATTGTGGCAAATAAGTTACATAAGCACCGTAAAGAAGAACGAAGTTAGCAGCACTTGCAAGAAACAATCCCGCCAACTGACGATTTTTCAAAATTCTACGAGCATTTATTAAATATTCCCTGAGATTACGTTCGCCTTTCGGTTCAGGATTTTTCAGAGCAAACAATACCACTAACGCAATAGGAATAGCTACCACAGGTAACATAAAAGGATAATACCAACCAATTGTTGCTAGTGCGCCGCCAATTGTTGGATAACTTGCTGTGCCGATACTGCTGACGCTGGCGTTATAACCCATTGCCGCAGTGCGTCTTTCTCCGGCATACAAATCGCCGATTAAGGTGACGCTGAGAGAAAGTAAAGAAGCTGCACCAATTCCTTGCAATAAGCGGAACAACAGTAAAAGGTTAAAATCACGCACAAAGGCGCAGGCTGTGCCAGCAATTCCAAATAAAAGCAGTGAAGGAACAATAATCTTCTTTCTGCCCATTCTATCCGCAAGGACACCAATAATAGGGCCTAGCAACAGAGTGGGAAGCGTGAAGGCTGTAACCAATAACCCAATATTTTCCGGAGCTACATTTAAGGCTTTAGCTAGATTCGGAAAAGCCGGAGTTACACTGGAAACACCGAGAACGGCGATTAGAGAAATCGCAAAAATAATCAGAAGATTTTTGTCTTTAAGCAAGTTATTGGGGTTGTGTTGCTGACCATCGCCTTCTGTTGATTGCATGAAGTTACTCGTTTTTTGGGTTAATAAATATTGGTAAAATAAAATGGTGGGTAGCGCCTACCATCAGCCGAAAAAATCCTACTTCAATTGGGCAATACAAGAGAGCGATCGCATTATTCTTGCTTGCCTTAGTGGGCGGTATATCCTCCATCGACTCCCAGCGATTGCCCAGTGACAAACGAAGCACCATCACAACAAAGCCAGATCGCGGCGTTGGCAATTTCTTCCGCCTTGCCAACACGTCCGATGGGGTGCATTTGCTTTATCTGTTCAATTCCTTGCGCGTTTCCTTTGGCAAAACGCTCATACATATCGGTTTGAATTGAACCAGGACAGACGACGTTAACGCGAATGCCTTGCTTGGCGTACTCAACCGCTACAGCTTTGGTTAATCCAACTACACCATGTTTGCTGGCGGTGTAAATAGGGATGCCTGGAATGGCGACTAAACCAGCGGCTGAAGATATATTCACGATCGCACCGCCGCCGTTTGTGAGCATCTGCCGGATTTGATACTTCATCGACAGCCACACGCCTTTGAGATTGATGTTTATAATTTGGTCAAAGGTTTCTTCGGTTTGATCGATTAGTGGACTTGGTACTTGTTCAATGCCCGCATTGTTAACGGCGTAGTCGAGGCGACCGTAGTATGCGACAGTTTTTCCCACCATCGTGCTAACGTCTGCCTCTTTAGCAACATCAGTTTTGACGAAGAAGCCATCACTGCCAGCTTCTTTGATTAGCCGCACAGTTTCCTGCCCTTCATCCTCGCGGCGACTGGCAACTACAACTGAGGCTCCTTCACGGGCAAATGCGATCGCACACGCCCGACCGATACCAGAGCTTCCACCAGTTACAATTGCTACTTTTCCACTTAAAGACACCATTACAGTTATCTACCTTTACTTAAGACTTAGCCAAGGTCGCCTAAGTTGAATCAAATTGCCTAGAAGTTACTTATGCCCGCGCCAGTCCGCCATCAACAATTAAAGTTTGTCCAGTCATAAAAGCAGCATCATCTGAGGCAAGAAAAGACACTGCACCAACAACATCATCCGGTGTTGCCGTGCGTTTGATCGCTTGCCTTGCTGCCACCATGTCAAAAATTTCTGGTGGCGAATTTGTTTCCGTGGTGCCAGTGCGAACCAAACCGGGAGCGATCGCATTCACTGTAATTCCAAATTCTCCCACTTCCGATGCCAAAGCTCGCGTAAACCCAATAACACCCATCTTTGTCGTTGTGTAGTGAGTATAGTCGGGAATTACTAGCCAGCTTACAGTTGAGGACAAGTTAATAATGCGTCCGCAGCCGTTCTGCTTCATGCTTGGTAAAAAAGCTTTGCACATTAAAAATAGCGAGTCTAAATTAACTGCCATCATCTTACGCCAGTCGTCAAAATTCATCTGGTCAAAAGACTGATAGGGATAGATTCCTGCATTATTAACCAGGATGTCGCAACGCCCAAATTTCTCCATCACAAGAGCAGCAAATTTGCTGACATCCTCTGGTGAGGATACGTCACAAACGCTAACTTCAGCTTTACGCCCAGCATCTTTGACCATTTTTTCAGTTTCCTGTGCTAAAGATGTGGCAGCGATCGCAATATCTGCCCCATCTTCAGCAAGTCTTTTGGCATATGCTTGCCCTAACCCTTTCGATCCGCCTGTAACAACAGCAACTTTCCCTTCCAGACTTCTGCCCATTTTGGCTATCTCTTTATAATTAATCAGCAGGTTCGGTGAACACAACCTCGTACAAATGAAACTCGTTTTCAGCTAAACCTTGCCAATACTCACTCAAAGGTTTGTATTTTGGATCTTTTAGCAGTTCCTCAAAATACTCAAAACTGCGCCACTGTCCGTAGTTAACATTATGCACACCATCAAGAGAGCGATGAAAATTACCAGATAAAAGTCCGGGATTTTGCAAACCGAGTGGTAAGTATTCCCTTTCCAATTCCACAAGGCGCATCTGATTTTCTGGTTTTACTCTAAATTCTGCCAGGTGAATCAAACCGCCTTTAGTAATTTTTAGTTCAGCGTCATCTGGCAGAGAAACTACGACTTCGTAGACGTGTGACTCATGAATTTTAAACTGGAAAAGCTTTTTACCAACTGCTTGTACTTCAGAGTTGTTGACAAAAGCTTGGTAATCTTCCAAGGTTTTCCACTGGGCATAGTTCATCACCCTTACACCGTCTATACTTTTGTGGAGGCTGGATGAGACGAAACCTGGTTGATTTTTCACCGCTGTTTCGAGAAATTCCCCAATAGTATCTATTAATTCCTGCTGTCGTTCCGGCTCTACCTCGAAGATAATTATCACCGTAATTACATCGTTATTCTTTGCAATAGTCGGCATTTTGATTTCTCCTTGGATGTTGGTGAACCAAAATCGTTAAATTGCAAGCATCCTAGCGCTAATGCTGTAAGAACGCTACTAGCCATTTTTCTAGGTAGTCAGTAAAAATATGGCTTTTCTCCCTTGGGTAGAATATATTACCGTTGTGACGTTTGGTAGGGGCATGGCATTCTCATGCCCCTACAGATGTATTACCAAATGCGATCGCTTTCTTATTTAATTTCAGCTGCGGTGATTGTCGATTAAGTCGAACGTGCCACCAAAAAGGCGATCGCGGATCATGTCATTGCTTAAAAAGTCATGGGGGAAGCCAAGTTCAACTTTGCTAACTTCATTGAGGCGTTGCAAATGCTCTGGTGATAGCTTCACATCCAGACAAGCTAAGTTATCTTTAATCTGCGATACTTTGCGAGAGCCAATAATTGGGATGACAACGCCACTTTGAGCAAGCAACCAAGCTAATGCAACTTGTGGAGGCGTGTGTCCGATTTCTTCGGCAACTTGACTCACAACTTCTGCGATCGCTAGATGGCGTTGGGAAATATTTCCCCCGGAAGTAGT
The DNA here is from genome assembly GCF_014695815.1 of Trichocoleus sp. FACHB-6. Lineage (NCBI taxonomy): Bacteria > Bacillati > Cyanobacteriota > Cyanophyceae > Leptolyngbyales > Trichocoleusaceae > Trichocoleus > Trichocoleus sp. FACHB-6. The sequence goes on along the minus strand of NZ_JACJOY010000072.1, from coordinate 163,373 downwards.
TGCCAGTCGTCCTTGTTCGTTATTGCCACTGGCTTTATTGTATTTGCCCGTCAGCACACCAGCGCCAAGAGGCGACCACGGCGTAACCGCTAAGTCAAATGCCTTCGCCATCGGTAACAAGTCGCGTTCCGGTGTCCGTTCAACCAAACTGTACTCGACTTGCAAAGCGACAAACGGAGTCCAGCCGTAACATTGCGCCAAGGTGTTTGCTTGAGAAACAATCCAAGCAGGCGCGTCCGAAATGCCGATATATAACACCTTGCCAGAACGTACTAGGTCATCAAAGGCACGCATCACTTCTTCAATAGGTGTCATAAAGTCCCAAGCGTGCAGCCAGAATAAGTCGATGTAGTCGGTATTGAGGCGTTTTAGGCTGCCTTCTACCGACTGCATCATGTTCTTGCGATGGTTGCCACTGCCGTTGGGGTTGCCTGCCTTGTCGCTCATATGCAAGGGGAATGAGTATTTGGTTGCAACGACAAAGCGATCGCGTTCTGCGGCAATTAACTCACCAACGATTTTCTCGCTGCTGCCATCGGTGTAGCCGTTGGCGGTGTCAATAAAGTTGCCTCCTGCTTCCACAAAAGCATCGAAAACCTGACGGCTTTCGTCTTTGGAAGCGCCCCAACCCCAATCTTCACCGAAGGTCATTGTTCCCAAGCAAAGTTCAGAAACCCTCAATCCGCTTTTACCCAAGAGTTTGTATCTCATTGCTTTTTCCCCTTGTTGAACGAATGTAGCTTTAGCGCGAGACCGTTTACTTAAGAATAGTTGTCGGGAATGGTTGTAGCTTGCTTTCGCGTAGCCTTACGCGAATGTTACCCAACAAATCGCAGGTTTTGGATTTTGAGCTTCTAAGTGAACCCTATTGAGTTTTAGCTTACTGAAAAAATGTTGTTCCTAGAAAAAGTGTTGGATCTGAGTCACAAGCCAAAGCGCTAAAATAGTATTAAGTAACGTAACGACCTATTCATACATCAAAATTCATGGCGCTATTCGGATTTGGCAAAAAGCAAACTATACCTACTCCTGAGCAGGCATTGCCAGGACGGGCAGAGTCAATGCCAGTACCCGCTGGTCACTACGTCAACGGTCATCCTCTCAAGCCTCCCTTTCCAGCTGGAATGGAGATGGCGATGTTTGGCATGGGATGTTTCTGGGGTGCAGAACGGAAATTTTGGCAGCAAGAGGGGGTTTTCAGCACCGCAGTGGGTTATGCAGCTGGCACAACACCAAACCCTACCTACGAAGAGGTCTGCACGGGCATGACCGGACATAATGAAGTGGTTCTCGTGGTTTTTGACCCAAAAATTATTAGTTACGAAACACTTCTAAAAGTCTTCTGGGAAAGCCATAATCCCACCCAAGGTATGCGTCAAGGCAATGACACTGGCACTCAGTACCGTTCAGGAATTTACCTGTATTCAGGTCAAAGGCAGCTGGCTGAAGCATCGCGAGACGCTTATCAGAAAGCTTTGAATGGGGCTGGCTATGGCAATATCACTACTGAGATTATCGAGGCTCCTGAGTTCTACTATGCAGAGAGCTACCATCAGCAGTATCTAGCCAAAAATCCTGGTGGGTATTGTGGTTTAGGTGGGACGAAAGTTGCTTGTCCTGTAGGAGTACAGGCTTAAGATAGCGGCACTTCACTTTTGCCCTGCGCTCAAGCCCTAGACTAAAGTTCGAGGCTCAAAGCTCAAGTCCGTTTCAACGGACTGAAATGCTTATTGTAGATGAATTTCTCGTTCTCAGACTCCGCCTGAGAACGAGGAAGAAGCCCCCCCTTAAAAAAGCATGGAGACGAGACGCATTGTGATGACAATGTTCTTGAGGTAACTTAATAGCCCCCTTTTTAAGGGGTTTGGGGGATCTGTTGGGCCGTCACTTCCGCATCAGGTTTCTGGCTATCTTAATCTGCGCGACTAACTTACCAAAGTGTTTATTCATGTGACGTAAAACTTCAAGTTGAATGGGGGTAAGGTTGCCCAAGCTGCGGAGTTTTTTCTGAAGTGTCAAAAGATGCACTACAGCCTCTTGCTGCTCAACAACGGCTTGTTGCAGCTCATGGGTGGATAGTTGCTCTGTTGGGTCAGACACAGAATTATCTATCTGTCGGAGATGGATTGCTAGCATCCTGGCGATCGCCATCAGTGTCTGACCATCATCTTCATCCCATTGATTAGACTCTGTGTTGCCAATAGCGATCGCACCATAAACCTGACCTTCTATAATTGGCGCAGCAATCAACGCTTTGGCAGTGGGCAATAGCGGATCGCTCTCGTGTCTCTGGCGCACACTTGCCACCTGGATCAATCGCGCCTGGTGAATTGCTCGTCCGATCAATCCCTCACTCACAGGCATTTTCCAACCTTTGCCATTCGCATCGCCTGCTACAGCACATACTGAATAATCTTCCTTAGACGGGTTGAGTCCAGCAATGACAACACCCGTAGCACCAAAAATACTGTGTAAAATCTCTGCTGTATCTTCTAGAAGATTGTCTGGATTGTTTGAGGAGGTTTCCGCAAATTGTTGCAAGGTGCGGAGGTGTACTCGGCGACGCTGATTATTTAGTACAACCTGTTCCAGCATACTGAGCATGCGGCTGCTGATGTCGGATATATGGATGTTTTGCTGTTCGTAGTTGCGCTTTCTAATCGGCTGGTAAGATGACTCCATAACTTGTGATATCAGCAGCGAGATTCGGTCAACTACTTGCTCGTCAAAAGACCACAACCCATCAAAGCGCCGTCCGCCCGTTGTTATGTCCCGTCCATCTACTTCTTGGGCAACCAATGTAGTCCAAAAACTCGAAGTATTGACTAACAAAAACCACTCGCGCGACAGAACCGAGCTGGGTGAAATTTCAATAAACTCTACCCCTGGAATAGAAGGTGGTTCCGAGTCGGCAATACCAAACACATAAACTCGCCTACATATTGCCCCTAAGCGACTATAGCGACGCAGTTGATCTGGAAAATTAGAAAATTTTTGAAAGCCCGCGTAAAAGTCTACTGAAAGTTTATGCTGGATAACTTGGTCTTCTATCTGATGACTTATGACATTCATCATTGAGACTGTGTTTACACGGCGTATATGCTGATACTGACTAGCAACCGAGCGGAAGAGTGAAATATCCATTACACAGGCATTGTGTTCAGTAGTAAGAACACCCTAATTTTTTGCTTGCTCTCCTGATTTATCTTTCTTTAAAAAAGTAATTTATAATACGATTCACAAATTAACAGCAGTTTAAAAGCCATGATTTGGCTCATTCGCATGATGCGTTAGCACCACAATTACAGGAGAGCATTTTTATTATTATATAGTTTATTAATAATTACTGATATAAAAATGCCAAATTATTTTTAAGTAAAAAATGCTAATTTTATAGTAAAATAGAATTTTGATAAATTCAGTTTTTCAGGTGCTTGCTAGTTTTTAGGAAATGTCTTCGGCGTTACCCCCGCTAAAAGCGCCGGAAGTGGAAGGTGAGGTGGCGTTGCTTGATTGGCACTTCACAGGAGGCTAGCAGAACGCGATCGCTGCCTGTATTTACGGGAAGTACCCAAAGGCATCATTGCGATCGCTGCGTTATGCAACTGTACACTCCAAGATTTGAGCTATCGCCTACACGCATCATTCCCTGTTTAAAACTAGCGTTCTGTGTCCTGAATCAACAAAAGTGGAAGCGATCGCTTTTTATGATTAAATAAAAGCCATAAATCAAAACCAGTCTTAATCTTGTTGGCATCCAGACAGCTTATGCTTGCAATTTCAGTATATCTATCTCCTCGAAGACTTATATAAAAAAGTAAAATTTTTACATAAAAACATTTTTAGCTAATTAGTATATTTTTGGATAAATTAATATCTATTCCTAGAAAAAATACATATTAATGTATGCTCATTAACATTATTTAAACCAAGCTAAGAGCATCTAAATTAAAGTGTAAATATTATGATGTAGAAATGCAATCTACCTGGAACCGCCTCACTGTTCCAGGACAAAAAACTTAGGCTTAAGTACACCAGGTAAGCGTTTCATCAGTAAGTTTAACAAGCACCATAGTCCTAACTGAACAGATGCACTGGCTATGATCAAAGCTAGGCGCAACAACCAGTCCCGAAAAGCCTTAGCCAGTTTTCCAAACAAGAACCAGTCAGCATGATCGTGGAGCAAGCCGGGGCGCTGTGTCAGCTACACAAAATGCTCGATGGCCTCAGATAAGATATCGAGCGCCTCAAAGTAAATAAAGATTTAGAAAGCAAGAAACCCTCAAAACGTCGATAGAGCGATCTACCTTCGTCTCTAGTTCCTCAATTTTAGACGTGAATTCTTACAATATTTGTATCCATTCTTGGCTTTAAAAATGTATTAACTATTGCCTCCAGTTACTTCAGTATGCTTACGATGCCCGTTGTTTGTTGGATACACAGTGCTGGGCTTGAATAGTTGTCCCGATTGGATAATCGCAATAGCTATAGGTTCTAGAGCTTTTGTCCAGCTATCTCTTATTCGCTGCTGCTCTTCCGGGGTGGGGTTAGTGCTTAACCGTTGAATTTCAGCAAGGACAACTGCTGGTAGCTGCTCGTAGAAACTCATCGCCAGTTCACTACCTACCTGACTCAGCAACAGTTGCACTAAAGCAGAGCTGTTCATTAGATCATTAGCAACACTACCAGTTGCACCAGTCGCAGGGGGCGGATCTAAAGATGGGGGGATAGAATCAACGGGAGATACAGGGGGTTTAACAACAGGCTCAGCAGCAGCTTTAAGTGTGTTGCTGGCATCTTCAATAGTAGGTTGAACAGGTTGAACACCCGCAGAACCTTTAAGCGTATCCCAAGGATCTTCAATAGTAGGTTGAACACCCGCAGCAGCACCTTTAAGTGTGTTGTTGGCATCTTCAATAGTAGGTTGAACACCCGCAGCAGCAGCTTTAAGTGTGTTGCTGGCATCTTCAATAGCAGGTTGAACACCCGTAGCACCTTGAAGCGTATCCCAGGGATATTCAATAGTAGGTTGAACACCCACAGCAGCACCTTTAAGTGTGTCCATTGCACCTTCAATAGTAGGTGAAACACTCGCAGTAGCACCTTTTATTACTAAATCCGTTACACCTTCAACAATTGCTTTAAGACCCTCACCTACGCCTTTACCAGTAAACGCCGCAGCTGCCGCGCTGACAACAGCACCAAAGGTTGCTCCAGCTAAAGCAGCATTGGCGACACGCCTACGAGTGCCTGTTGGCTGAATGCCGGACTCTTCGGGAGCCGCGTCAGTATCTTCGTTCGCTCCATCTAAGGTAGTATCAGCGCCATCGATGCCAGTTTCTGCTGGAGGAATGCTGGACTGTGCCGGAATCCGTCCAGTATTTTCGTCATGCCGATCAAAAGGCTGGTTGCTCTGTGTCATAATGCCCGTCTCCTGCCTACCAAAACGGCTTAGCGATCTAAATGTCGCCGCTATCGCCAATTTAGCGACGCACGTATACACTTACACCGACCTCAAGAGAGACATTACTAAACATCTACCCAGGTATACCCATATACGATGATTGGGACTAAAAATCTACAACTACAGATGTACTATATGTCTGCCTTTAGCTCAGTTAAGTCTTTATTGAGGCTCGTTAAAGTTGCAAGTGATGACAAGCTACGCCAAAACAAAATTTAGCTGCTTGGGAACAAAGGAGACAATAATGACTAATAACATACAATTCGATAAACGTGACGACCAAGTTGCTAGCGCCACTGCTCAACCCTACGTTCGTACAGAAGAGACAACCATAAGTACTGGGATAGCTAGAGAAGACAATAGTCCTACCATTACGCCTCAACCCGTTGCTCGGCAACAATCCAGCAGCATGAATGTTGGGCAACAATCCAGCAGCATGAATGTTGGGCAACAATCCAGCAGTATGAATGTTGGGCAACAATCCAGCGGCATGAATCCAGGCTTATCTAGAGCGCTGATGGGAGGACTCATCGGTGCTACATTAGGCACATTAGCTGGTCTTTTGGCTGGTAGGAGAACATCTGAAGGTGTTAAACACGCTGCTAAAGGTGTAGGCGACGCGACAAAGACTGTAGCTGATGGTGTTGGTCAGACAGCCAAAGGTGTAGGCTACGCAGCAAAGACTGTAGCTGATGGTGTTGGTCAGACAGCAAAGACTGTAGCTGGCGGTGTTGGCGATGCAGCAAAGACTGTAGCTGGCGGTGTTGGTCAGACAGCCAAAGGTGTTGGCGAGGCAGTCAAGAGTGTAGCTGAGGGTGTTAACTACGCTGTAGTAGGCACATTACAAGATACTGCTGAAGGTGTTAACCACGCTGTCGTAGGTGCATTGGATGCAGTAAAAGGTGCATCTTCAGATGCCAAGCAAGCTGTAGCAGGTGCAGCGGATCAGGTAAAGGATACAACTGAGGATGCCAAGCAATCTGTAATAGGTGCATTGGACTCAGTTCAGGATACAGCTGAGGATATCAAGCCATCTTACGATCAGAACCTTAAGGTAGCGATAGAACGCCCGGTTGCAAATACATCGCAGGTTGCGATGACTGGTAACATCGGCATGGAAAGGGAAATTGATATGCAAACGGCATACATTTCCGGCCCCCAGGAGGAAGATGTTGCAACCTATCTCCAAGAAGGAGAAGTTCCTGCAATACAGCCTTATGAAGATACTGCTGACATTTAGAAGCAATTTTTGATGACTGGGAATGGATAATGGGATTAGGAGTTAGGAGTTAATAACTCATAAATTCATAACTCCTAACTTTTCTCTATTTACTCTTACCCATGTAAAGCCGAAAAACCGCAATTTGTTGGGTTGAGCCTAACCGTTCCCTAACTATTCTTTTGGATTTGTTTGGTAACTAGATATTGCTTTTTGCTTATCTAATACCAATTTACTTTTGGAAGGCTACACATTTGATACCCCTAACCCCCTTTTAAAGGTGGGCTAACAAAAGCGATTAGTGTAGTGGCAAAAAAGTTGAACGGTATAAGCAAACGGCTATTCATCAGTTTTATTTAGTAGGAAGGAGACGATTTTTATGATTGAGAGCAACGAATTTTTGGATGAAGATGAAATATTTGTTGAGCAAATTCCGCATGAATATGATGCTCCTTCAGCAGGCACAGGCATGAATAATGCGTTCACTAAAATAGCGATTGGAGCATTCATTGGTGCTACGGTGGGTGCAATAGCTGGCGCTTTGGCTAATAAGGGTTCTGTTGATAGGGTTAATCAGACTGTAAAAAGTGCAGGAAACGCAGTCAAAAATGCCGCTGAAGGTGTTAACCAAACTGTAAGAAGCGTAGGTGACGGGGTAAAGAACGTAGCTGTCAACGTTAATGACACAGTAATAGATGTAGGGGACAAAGTTAAGGGTGTAACCCAGGATGTTAATTACACTGTAAAAGATACGCTTAACACAGTTAAGGGTACCGCAGAGAATGTTAACGAAACTGTAAAAGGTACAGTGGATGTACTTAAAGATGCAGCTGAGAATGTTAACGAGAATGTAAGAACCACGGGAGAAGCATTGAAGGGTTCATCTGAGGATGTCACACCATCTAGTAGTCAGATTGTTAAGGGATCTGATAAGCAGATAAAATACATTTTAGTGCCAGTCGAAAGTGAAGGTAATGCTGGATAAAGCAAACTTCGATGAAAGGGACGTTTAGGAACAAATCCGTGGCATTATTGTGTTTGAACTAGTACAAAGTTTTGTTGTTAGAACAAAATTGAATTAGTAGTGATCGCTTTCTAGAAAAAAGAAGCGATCGCTTTTATATGTTAGACCTGTCCGAAAATTTGCAAAGCTCTGTGTATCTGGCTTGGCAGATGTTTTCCTTCCAGCCAGATGGAACGAAAGAATTAGGGTTGGAGACGGTTGTTGTTAGCAACCCCCTGGAAACCGAGGCAATACTAATTCATATCATCCCTCCTGTTGACAACTGTTCTGGAACTGGCAAAACGACTGTACCGATTCGCAGCCTCACCAGTCCACAAACGGTTAAAATCACTTGCTCATAAGTGTCAGGATGTAAGCGAAATCGCTCTCGTGCAATGCGGAAGATTTTTAGCAATCGGATGATATGCTCAACAAAGATGCGCTGGCTAGATAACACCTTGTTTTCTGCCTTTTGTTGCTCAGTTAGCTCTCGCTTTTTCGGCTTCTTGTGAGGCGTTGTTATATTCTTGCCTCCCACAAAGGCTTTATCTCCTTCAAAGGGTTGCTCTGGGTCAAATTTTTGCTGCTGTTGACGGAATAAATTTATATCACTCGTGGGTCCGTTGGCTCCCGCAACCACATCCACAATATCTTTGCCTTCTGGTAACGTAATTAGTTGGTTTTTGAAGGTGTGCTGCTTCTTCTTGCCCGAGAAACATTCTCGTTGTGCCTGATTGTCCCCTGGTCTTTCCCTGGGCTGCTCCGTGCTGTCTACAGTTAAGCGGAACTGGCTCAACAGTTCCACGACTAGGGCATAGTCACTCCTATAATGCTCCACTTGCTCGAGAAGGCTGGCTGGCAGGAGTTCTCGCAACAGTTTTAGCCAGTAATGAAATGTATCGTTCGCCTCAGTTTTCGATATACCAAACTGGAGTCCTAATACTTCAAAGGTAGGCAACTGTCTTAAGTAAAACAGGCATAAACAGACCTCCTCGACAAGGGAAAGTTTAGGTTTACATCCTCCGCCTTTGGCATTGAGTCGTACCTGGTTTTTTTCCTTCGCAACTTGCTGCTGGCTATGACGAGCCTCGGCTTGTACCAAAAGCTGTCGAAATTGCTCGTGACTAATGCCCAGCAGTTGCTTGGTACGTTTTGGGTACTGCTGGATATAATGAAAAGGATTTTTCATTTTGGTAGACGGTGTAAAAGACTGTTCTACCATTTTTTTTGGGCGCAGATTATATTTCGGACAGGTCTATTTTTCAATAAAAGATAAGTTTTCCTATTGTCATGATAAATTCACTTTAAACATATGTAAGTTTATAAATATGACACAACAACAATCGAAGCGCCAAGCACGACGCGGCAGAATATTCCCAGAACTCACCATATCTCCAGAAGAACAAGCTAGGCAAGAATCAGAAAGGAAAGTATTTCACCAGAAAGGTCGTGTAATTTTTGAACGGCTCCAACCTGAATTAATCGAAAATCACTTAATCGAAAATCACTACAACTGGTTCATTGTCATTGAACCAAACACCGAGGATTATTTCGTAGCACAAGACAGCATGACTGCCTTAAACAAGGCGCTTGAAAAACATCCGCAGGCTAGATTTGCTACTTTCCGTCTCAACGAGACAGGAGTTTGCGGACGGATATGATCCAAGGTGAGTTTGATGAAATAGGTTTTTCGGGGGATTAGAAGTTATAAGAAGGGAAGCGATCGCATCTTCACATCTTAAATAATTTATCCTTGTACTACAGCTTTTATATTTAACTATATTGACATATGCAAATATAGTTAATAACATTTATTTCAATAACAGCATATCAGAAAATATCTTGATGCAACCTTTTCTCCTCATATCACCTTTAAATGCCACCAATCAAGGATTGCGCGAGGTTTATCAAAGTGACTATGGCATTCTCTATCAGGGAGATTGTCTCAACTTCTTGCGCGTTATTCCTGATTCTAGTGTAGATATTGTATTTGCCGATCCACCTTTCAACCTTGGGAAAAATTATGACAAGGGCGTTAACGATCAAAGGAAATCTGATGAGTACCTTGCATGGTCTAGGCAGTGGATTAGTGAGTGCATTCGAGTGCTTAAGCCAGGAGGAAGTCTATTCATTTTCAACTTACCGAAATGGTGCATTGAATACGGTGCATATCTTAATCAACAGGAAATGAATTTTCGTCACTGGATCGCTTGCAGGATGCCTAAAGCTTTTCCTCGCGGTCAAAGAATGTCTCCAGCTCACTATGGATTGCTTTACTATACAAAAGGAGAACCAGCAGTTTTCAATAAGGTTTATACACCAATTCAAGTTTGCCGACATTGTGGTGGAGAAATCCGAGATTACGGTGGACACCGCAAAAAATTAAATCCTAAAGGTATCAATTTAATGGATGTTTGGGATGCGCCTGAAGATGTCTGGGAAGATACTGCTTCTAGCGATACCAATGAAATTTTGTGGACGCTATCTGACGAGATGTGGACTGATATTCCGCCAGTACGACATCGACAGCACAAGAAAAGGGGAGCTAACGAATTAGCTCCCATTATGCTTGAACGTATTATTGCTATGGGATCAAATCCAGGTCAAGTTGCGCTCGATCCATTTGGAGGATCTGGCACCACATTCTACGCAGCACAGAAGCTACAGCGATATTGGCTAGGTACAGAAATTGGTGACACAGAGCCAGCAGTGAAGCGACTAACTAAGCTGGCAAAAGGACAGGTGGAAGACTGGGAATCAGCAAGAGGAAAGAAAAAAGTTCAAACTAAACCAAAAGAGTCAACACAATTAGAATTATTTTCCTGTACGGATTGCAAGCCGGATACCTGTGCTACGCAGCCATTTCAATAAACAAAATTTTTTAGATTAAAGCACGCCCATCTGTTCCTTTTGTAATTCTTGGTACGCTGCTATCTACCGCATCATGTTCAACTACAAACACTGCAAGGAAACCTTCTTGTATCTGAACTGCACGCCAAACATCAAAGTAAGGTTCTAGTTCTTCGTAATTACCAATGCGATCTGTGAGGTAAGGGTAAAGTTTTCGACTGGGAAGCACTAAGGCTGAACCCAAAAAAACACCTCTTAAGAGTCCAAGAACCATTTTGTTAACTGCACGATGGCTCGATGAAATGTTTCCAGTTTCCCATTCAAGGGCAAACAGATGGTTATCTAAGGTTTTCGTCGCATCTACTCTTCCTGGCGATCTGGTGGCATATGTTATCTGGGTTCCAAGTTGCTATCCAAAATCGCCCTTAAGAGCAGCTATAAAAGCGTCTTTAATAGGTTTTACGCCGTTACCATGCCGTGTTGGATTTATCGTGAAGTTGGATGCGCCAGGAGGCCAAACGATCAAATCAATAGCACTACGGATCTCATTTTCAATAACCGTCCACTCTTGAGACTCCTCAAAGCTACCATGACTAATTAGCGATACCTGTTGAACAATTCTCACAGTGTTATTTACTCCTTCAGCAGACTAAAGCCAAGAGAATGGCTTCCGTAACCAGGGCTTATAGTGGAATTGGAAGTGTAAACGTTTGTATCAAATATAGTGACTTTCAATTGGCTTTCCTTGGTGCATCCTGTAAGCGGAGTGGCTGCGATCGCGCTAGCGGCTACTGCTGCAACTTATGGTTGGCGTTACCGCAATGCACGGCTGGGTAAAAGCGGTTTAGATGTGATGGAAACGTTCAATCTCCAAAAAATTCACAAAAAAGTAGGGATTGGGTTTTTGGCGATCAGTATAGGTGTGTGGCTTTTGGGTTGGGTGACGACTGCGGAATTCACACTTGATGACTTGCTTACTGGTTCCCCTCACAATTTGGTTGGATTGGCAGTTGTTATTTTAGTAATTACTAGCGCAACGGTAATATTGCGCTTTCGCCGCACTTCTTGGGCTAGTTCTGTGCATTTAACTCTCAATGGTTTAGTGCTATTGTTGCTAACGGTACAACTGCTATCCGGATTAGGACTGGTAAATCAGTTGTTACCGTAGAATGATCGCTACAGAAGTGTTTGATTCGTAACCGCTGACACCCCAATGCTGAATATTCCTCAACTACTGGCTCAAGAACTTTCCCTCAAGCCTTCTCAGGTGCAAAACGCTCTGGAACTCTTGGGTGAGGGGTCAACAATTCCTTTTATTGCACGTTACCGTAAAGAGCGCACTGGCGAGATGAATGAAGTTCAACTGCGCGATTTATTTGATAGATATGCTTATTTGACTGAACTGGAGGAACGGAAAGCGGCAATTTTGGAAGCGATCGCATCCCAAGGTAAACTTACCGATGAGCTGAAAGCTCAAATCGAATCTTGTTTGCAAAAAACCGAACTTGAAGACCTTTACCTACCTTACCGAGCGAAGCGACGAACACGCGCCACAATTGCTAGAGAAAAGGGTTTAGAGCCATTTGCCGAGCTTATCAAGTCGTTGAACCTTCCCAATGCAAAGCCTGTGTCCTTGGTGGAAGCGGCGGCAGAGTATGTTTCTGAAGAAAAAGGGGTAAAAACTCCTGAAGATGCTCTTAAGGGTGCTGCTGACATTTTGGCAGAAGAAGTGTCAGAACGGGCAAACTTGCGATCGCATCTACGAGAATATTTGCTGGAGGAAGGCATTTTTGTCTCGCGCATCAAAGATGAACATCCCGAAGGTTCGACCAAATTTGAGATGTACCGAAACTATCAAATTCGGGTGACAAATATCGCGCCACATAATATGCTGGCACTGCTGCGCGGGGAAACTGAAGGAGTGTTAAATTTAGAACTTTCCTTCGACGAAACAGTTGTGATGTCCTATCTGGAATCGCAGGAAATTAAAACGAAAATTCCTGCAATTCGAGACTTTTACCGAGCCATGCTCAAAGATGCGTTCAATCGCTTGATGAAAACTTCCTTAATTAGCGAAGTGCGTTCGGAAATTAAAACTTACGCTGATGTTGAATCTATCACAACCTTTGAAAGCAATCTGCGCGAGCTGCTGCTATCTCCTCCAGCAGGAATGAAACCGACATTAGCCATAGATCCAGGTTTTCGGACTGGCTGTAAAGTTTCTGTACTTTCGGAAACGGGAAAATTTTTGGAGTATCAAACTATTTTCCCACACCAAGCTGCCGCACAGCGCACTCAAGCTGCACAAGCTATCAAAAGAATGATTGAAAAGCACAATATTCAGTTGATAGCTATTGGCAATGGTACAGCTGGAAGGGAGACAGACGAGTTTGTTTCGGAAGTTCTCAAAACAATGGATCGCAAACCAGTTAAAGTGATGGTGAATGAGTCGGGAGCGTCGATTTACTCGGCTTCTGAGGTAGCGATCGCAGAGTTTCCCGAACTTGATCTTACCGTGCGCGGTGCCATCAGTATCGGTCGCCGCTTGCAAGACCCTTTAGCTGAACTTGTTAAAATCGATCCTAAATCGATTGGTGTAGGACAGTATCAGCACGATGTAGACCAAAACTTGCTCAAGAAAAAGTTAGATGAAACAGTGGAAAGTTGCGTTAACTACGTCGGCGTAGATTTGAATACTGCCTCGAAGGAACTTCTAACTTTTGTTTCTGGGATGACACCAGTAGTGGCGAAAAATATCGTCAACTATCGCAACGAAAATGGTGCATTTAAAAATCGGCGACAACTTTTGAAAGTGCCAAAATTGGGGCCAAAAGCATTTGAACAAGCGGCTGGGTTTTTGCGAATTCGTGCTGGCGACAACCCGTTAGACAATACAGCAGTGCATCCGGAAAGTTATAAAGTGGTGGAAGCGATCGCTAAAGATTTAAATACTCCTTTAGATCAGATAACGCAGATTGCAGCAAAGCTTAAGTCGATGAACCTGAAAAAATACGTCACAGAAACAGTAGGCGAACCAACCTTACGCGATATTATTAGCGAATTGGAAAAGCCCGGAAGAGATCCTAGAGAACAATTTAAGTATGCAACTTTCAAAGAAGGTGTCAAAGAAATTAAGGATCTCACTGTAGGCATGGAATTAGAAGGAATTGTGACGAATGTAGCTAATTTCGGTGCATTTGTTGATATTGGCGTTCATCAAGACGGTTTAGTGCATATTTCGCAATTAGCAGATCGATTTGTTGACGATCCTAAGAAAATTGTCAAAGTTGGACAAGTTGTGAAAGTGCGAGTGCTAGAAGTCAATGAGAAATTGAAGCGAATTAGCCTATCAATGAAATCAGCAGGTTCCGCAAATAGCGGACGTGGTGGGAGATAGCAGTTTATTTCTTGTTCCCAGGCTGAGCCTGGGAATGCTATTAGTAAGGCGGGAGCTTCACGTTAATAAGATTTCCTGCCAAAATTAAAAGGTGTTCCTACTTTTATCGGAATTGCTGTGACTACTAAAACTGTTGATGCTATTCTTAACCGGGCTTTCGCGGGTTGTGATTTGTCGAAAGAAGAGGGGGTTGTACTATTAAAGCAAACTGACCCAGCGATTAAGACGGCGATTCAAGAAACATCTGACCAACTGCGACTAAACCAAGCTGGCGATATCGTTACCTACGTTGTCAATCGCAATATTAACTTTACCAATATCTGCGAACAGCACTGTAGTTTCTGCGCCTTTCGCCGCGATGATGGGGAAGACGGCGCATTTTGGTTAGATAGCGCTCAAATTCTGGAAAAAGCCACAGATGCAGTCCGGCGGAATGCGACGGAAATTTGTATGCAGGGGGGACTCAATCTTCAGGCAAAACTCAACGGTGCGTCTTTGCCTTATTATCTGCGAGTGGTAAAGACAATTAAAGAGGAATTTCCTCAACTACATATGCACGCCTTTTCGCCTCAAGAAGTGCAATTTATTGCTAGGGAAGATAAGCTTAGTTATGCTGATGTAATTGCGGCGTTCTTGGATGCTGGCGTTGACTCGATGCCTGGAACGGCGGCGGAAGTTTTGGATGATGAGGTGCGGCGCGTCCTTTGTCCGGAAAAGCTGGATACGGCAACTTGGCTGGAAATTGTGGGAACGGCGCACAAGTTGGGAATGCCAACCACTAGCACCATGCTTTCCGGTCACATAGAGACACCAGAACAGCAAATAGACCATTTAGAAAAGTTGCGAAGTCTCCAACAAACCGCCTTAGAAAAAGGATATCCCGCCCGGATCACAGAGTTTATTCTGCTGCCCTTCGTCGGTCAAGAAGCCCCCAAACCTTTGCGCCGTCGTGTAGGACGCGACCAACCAATTTTAGAAGATGCACTGCTACTCACCGCTGTAGCGCGAATTTTCTTAGGAAATTGGATTTCTAATCATCAACCCAGTTGGGTTAAGCTTGGTCTTGCGGGTGCCAAAGAAGCTCTCAGATGGGGCTGTAACGACATCGGCGGCACGTTAATGGAGGAGCATATCACCAGTATGGCAGGCGCACAAGGCGGTACTTGTATGTCCGTAGAAACCTTGCAGGAAACTATCAGCGGCTTGGGTCGTCCGTATCAACAACGGGATACACTTTATCGATATTTGCCGATGAGCGATCGCTTCCCTCGTTCCCAGGCCCTGGCTGGGAAGGAAACAAGAGAGCTATAGTTGCCTCTACACAAACAAACCAGGCGTATGTCAAGCTAAAAAAGGCATTAAACAGATTCTAATGCTTAAGAATAATTGAGCAAAAAACCATGTTGGGCAAGTTACTAGACGGGCGTTACCAAGTTGTCCAAGCCTTGGGTGCCGGGGGATTCGGAAAAACATATATTGCTAAAGACACTCGTCGTCCCGGTGCGCCAACTTGCGTTGTCAAGCACCTCAAACCCGCTAGTAGCGACGCCTACTTCTTAGAAACGGCTAGACGATTATTTACCAGCGAAGCCGAAACTCTCGAACAACTGGGAAATCACGACCAAATTCCCAGGCTGTTAGCTTACTTTGAAGAAAACCAAGAATTTTACTTGGTGCAAGAGTTCATTGATGGACATCCCTTGAGTGCGGAACTTTCTCCGGGTTATTGCTGGCAAGAAAGTCAAGTAATTCAGATGCTGCAAGAACTCTTGAGTATTCTGGCATTTGTCCACAACTACGGTGTAATTCATCGCGACATCAAGCCAGACAACATAATCCGCCGCTCGTCAGATAATAAGTTAGTCTTGGTTGACTTTGGGGCAGTTAAGCAACTCCGGACTCAGGCATTAAATCCAGCACAAGCAAGCGCTACTGTTGCCATTGGCACTCCCGGCTATATGCCCACCGAACAGGCGCAAGGTAGACCCCGCTTTAACAGCGATATTTATGCGCTGGGCATCATTGCTATCCAGGCGTTGACTGGGTTAATGCCCCTGCAATTGCACGAAGATCCCCAAACGGGCGAAATTATCTGGCTGCATTTGGTATCAGTCAGTCCAGGGTTGGCGACTGTCCTCACTAAGATGACCCGCTACCACTTCAAAGACCGCTACGAGTCGGCAACGGAAGCGCTACAAGACTTGCAGTATCTTCTAAGCGGACAGCAATTACCAGTGAGGATAACGCCGCAGGCACCTATCTCACAACCCCCACCGTCGTTGTCTGAACAGTACACGGTTGCGGCTGTTCCGCCCCAACGACCTCAACCATCGCCACCACCGATTAGTCAACAGTCAAGTCGTCCGGCGGTTGCTCCCTCTTCTAATAAGTTTCCCCTGATTATCGGGGCTGGGGTGATGGCTTTGGTGTTGGGAGGTATGTTTTTGGCTTATTCTCAACAATCAAGACAGGGCGGGGGTGAAACTGCCAATAATTCTGATAATCGCGGGGTAGAGAAATCACAAGAAACTTGCAAAGTTACAATTCCAGCATTAAATGTCCGCACTAACCCTAAGGGTAGGATTCTAGACAGTGTTCGACAAGGTACGAGTTTATCTGTGACTGGCAGCAAGCAGAATGGCTGGGTGGAGATTAGTTCGCCGATAAAAGGGTGGGTGTTTAGTGAATATATAAACTGTGCTTCTACTGCCTCGGCAGGTTCAACACCTACTCCCAAGCCAACTCCGACAAAACCTCCAGAAACGCCGCCACCTGTGGATAAAGGACGAGATATCATAGCGCAAGCAACGGAAAAATTCCAGTCAGGGGATTTGCCGGGCGCGATCGCATTGGTAAGATCCATTCCCGCCAGCAGTGCTGCTTACTCGCAAGTTAAGGAGGTGCTGCAAGAGTGGCCGAATAATTGGGCAACTGCCCAAGCTAAATTTAATGAGGTGCAAAAAGCGTTTAATGAGGGTAGATGGGAAGATGCGATCGCGATCGCCCAAGACCCTAATTTCCCCCAAATTCGCTACTGGCAAGACAAGTTACAGGAAGTAGTTGCCGCAGCCAAACAAAAGCTGAACGAACAACCGCCCCCCACCGAAAGTCCCAGCCCCACCGAGAGTCCCAGTCCCACCCCAATTCCCACTGAAAGTCCCAGTCCTACCGAGAGTCCTAGCCCTACACAAAGCCCAGCAACTGAACCATCTTTGTGATGCCCCACGACTAAAGTCCCTAGTGCGCGGACTTTATAATATAAAGCCTGCGGAGGCAGGCTTAGTTTGCGTTGCGCCACCCTTTAGGGTGAGCGCACTTTTGCTATTTTTTCGGTTCTGGAGGCGGCGGATAAGGCACCAGGGCAGCTTTAAAGAAATAAACTCGGCCGCAATATTGCCCTCTGTTCGGTTGGTCAGAACAGATGGTTTCTATCGCCACATTCTTGACATTGGTAACATCAAGTGACACAGACTCTTTCTGTCCGGGCGTAACAGTACGAGAATCTTTCCGCTGTCCATCTAAGTAAATATTGATCGTGTTACCAGGGCTACCTCTGTCATTGTCCTGCATTCCATACTCCAGATTTAGTGTCTGAAAGTAAGTTTCATAGCCATCCGGCATGATTTTACAGGTCATTGCCACATAGGTATTACCAGGCCCCATGTGCAAAACATTTTTATAGACTGCTCTGCCTATAGCCACCTCAGACTTATCCGGTCGCCAGCGGCCAGGGCCGCTACTTACACATCTAGTTTCCGGTAGGGAAATAATCCGCCGTGCCTGTACCATCTGGGTTCCCAGAGTCGCTAGGGCAAAAGAAAACATTGAACCAACGATGACTTGATGGATCAACTTGGTTTTTTGCATAGAGAAAGGCCAAGTTAAGAGGTAAAAATCCTTACTAATAATACCGAATTGCCAGCGCCTAATTTAGCAGTATTTTTTTAATAAGGATGGGATTCGCTAGAAGCGATCGCTTTTAAAGAAAGCTTCACGCCGTTTTTGACTTAATATTTTTAAAATAGTTCCAACAACTATAAATTTGTTTTATTTAAGAACCCGGTTTTTTGCCAACCCGCGATTTTACATCTTTTCGCATCTCACTTAAAGCGCATAAAAATAGTCACAGTATCGCTATCTGAATGTCACATTCACGTCACATTCGCTCGTTAGACTTTTGTTTAGAAGCATAGGTGAACTAAAAGCTTCTCACACCCATCAGTAAAGACCATGCTCCCTCAACATATGTTGAGGGAGCATTTTTTTCCTTGTAAAACTCAGCCAAAATAAAAATCACCTTATGGTTGATAAGGTGATTTTTAAAGTTTTAATTTAAGTGGAGCCTACGGGGATCGAACCCGTGTCCAAATTGGATATTAACCTACCGCTCATTCACAGGTTTAGCCTATCTGACCCTCAAGGCGGGAACCATCCATTATCCCGGATGACAGGATGCACTGGTTTATCTTAGCTAGCAAGTCTACCAGTGAAGCCTTACTAGAGCATCCGTTGGGGTTGGTGTCTGCGGTCTTTAACGGAGTCGGACTACAGACGCTCGATGCCTCGTTAGAGGAAATTAGGCAATAGCAACTGCCTGACGACGAGCAATAGGAACGATGTTGTTCGCATTTACTTTTTTTTTGAGCCCGGTATTTCCGAGAGAAGACTCACTCTCGACCTGAATCACGGGGCAGCGTTCGCCAACCTGTCGAAACCATTAAGGCCCCATGTCTTACTCCCATTATATATATTTGTTGAAGGGGTGGGGAGAGTTTCGGGAGGTTTCCAGATAAATTTTTAGGGTGTAATATCCGAACTACATAGATTCGGTGACAATGCGATCGCCTACTCTTTATCCTTATCCTTCTCTGGCTTCTCTGACTTCTCTGGCTTCTCTGGCTTCTCTGGCTTTTCTCGCTCAAATTTTTGCTTCTTGTCGGCTACGGGTGCGGGTGGAGGTTCTGGTTTGATAACCGGGACAGTGATTGAAGGTGGTTGTGTAGTATTATCCCCAGATGAGGAAGCGGGTGCAGAATCCGAGGGCTTGCGATCGCTACGAGAAAATGGCGGCGGCACAGGTGCGGGAGGAGGAACAACTTCCACGTTAACATCAGGAACTTTAGGAGAGTTTGCCGTGCCATCCTGCTGTTGGCGATACTGCTCTCTTTGCTTGAGGATGTCTTCTTTTAGTTTCTCAATCCGCGAGTTGTTATCATCCTGTTTTGAAGCTGCTTCCTGATTCGAGTCACTACCAGCAGTGGATGTAGTATTCGGCACAGGATTAACCGTGGCGGGGATTGTAACAGCTTCAGGTGGCGGCGTTTGTACGCCAGAGCGATCGCGCTGTTGCTGGGATCTTTTTCTGCGGGACGATCTTTGATTTTGGACTGGTTGCTGTTGAGTAGCAGTGGTATTAACTTTTTCTACAGGTTCAGCAGTGCTGCTAGCATCCTGAGTTGATGGTTCTTCAATTGATGGTTGTTCAACGTTTGGCGATTTGGTTTGTGGAGGCGCGAACCAGTTAGAACTAAAAGCGATCGCAATTCCCGAAGCGATCGCAATTCCTGAAGCAATCAAAAAACTGCGCCATTTCAGTAATGAGGAAAATTTAATTCCCTCCCGGTTGCGGGGAGGATTAGGGAGGGGTTGATTTTTCTTTGCCTCTGGTGCAAGTTGCTGAGGCACAAAAGCAACTGTAGGCGCTGTGTTTGTTGGCATCGCCGTAATTGGCGTACTGCTGGGACTCTCAAATTGAGATGGCAATAGAGACAGCCACTCATCCACACTTCCAGGTCGGTATTGAACATCAACAGCCATCCCGCGCATCACCGCCTGATTGACAGCCGGACTCAGATGCGATCGCAAATCGCGGGGTGCTGGCATCGGTTGTCTGTTTCGGATTGTTGCTGGGGTTGGGACTCGTGCCGTCAACAAAGCGTAAAGCGTCGCCGCTAACCCATAAACATCTGTGGCTGGACTTCGCTTTGCTTGCGGTAAGTATTGCTCAATTGGAGCATAGCCTTCAGAAACAATATTTGTATGAGCCTGAGTCAAGTCGGGCGTAAACTCTCGCGCAATGCCAAAATCAATCAGCACTACCTCTTGAGTTCCCCCACGCAGAATGATATTTTGCGGCTTGATATCCCGATGCAGCAGATTATTTTGATGCACCACCTTAACAGCTGCTGCAATCTGCCGCATAAAGTGGATAGCAGTTGTCTCTGGTAGAGGATTGTCTGGAAACACCACAGCTTGCAGAGTTTGACCAGCGATGTAGTCCATCACCAAGTAAGGCAACCCACCATCCATGAAGAAATCATTCACCCGAACAATATTCGGATGGACGCACAACGCCAAGCGCCTTGCTTCATCCTGAAACTGGCGCTGGAACCGGGCAAAGTCAGGATGTTGACGCAGAGAATCGTTGAGGGTTTTAATCACCACAAACTGACCCAAGTAGTGATGGGTAGCTTTAAACGTGACACCAAACCCACCCCGTCCCAGTTCTTCTAAGAGAGTGTATTTGCCACCCTGCAAAGTTTTGCCTACTAACGTATCCATGCGATCGCAAAGGATGAAGGACTAATTAATTCTAAAGGTAATGCTCGTTACCCAGTTTACGCCCTCACGGAATGCGTTCGCAGGCGTAAGCTGGGTAACGAGAAAACTCTTGAATTAAATTAGAATCGTTGACCGATACCAAATTGCAGCCTACTGTCGCCTTGGTTATTGATGCCGAAGTCAGCCCGAATCAAGCCAATAGGTGAACTTAGACGCAGACCTGCTCCGTAGCCAAAGCCAGCCCCTGGCTTATCGCGCACTGTTCCCGGTTCTCCTGGGACTGTATCGCCAGAACCTAAGTCTGAGCCAAAGTCAGCGAATAAAACTCCCCCGACTGGCTGATAAATCGGGAAGCGATACTCGGCAGAGGCTAAGACAAAACTGCGACCGCTGGCGACATCACCACTGCCGTAACCGCGTACAGAATTGATACCGCCAAGATTAAATGCTTCGTAGGGCGGCAGGTTGCCAATTGTTGTGCCTCCCTGTACGTTAAAGGCAAGCACTTCTGCGTTTTTGTCGCCGATGAGATTGACTGGGACGTACTGGCTGTAATTTGCTTGGAGACGGTTCATCAAAATATTGCCGTTACCGACTGGAATTGACTGTTCCGTACTAAGACTGAGTACCGAACCTTTAGAGGGGTTAACGGGGTTGTCTCGGCGGTCTTGAATGACTCCAGCAGTCAGCGCCACTTTGTCATCAATGCCATTTTCACTGTAGGAAAGACGATTGCCTAATTCATCGACTGGGGAGAGATTGCCATCGCGATCGCGTATGCTGGTGCGGGTGTAGTTCAATCCCACCGAACCCTGAAAATCACCCACTGGTCGCGTCACTGTCACGCCGCCGCCGAACCGTCCTTCCCTAACTTGATCTCCGTTTGGCAGCTTCACATCTTCATTAAAGGTTGCGGAAAGCTCCCGCTGTCGAAAAGCATCGACGGAATATCCCAGGCGGTCGGGGTTGCTGGCGCGATAAGGACTGCTAAACTTACCATCAAACTGTACATCTCTGGGGCTTACCTGGAGATTCCCGCCTAGTTGTTGGTTGGTGCCGCCCAAATTGCGATCGTTGTAGCTAAGCGTACCGTAAAGACCGCTATTGTCGCTGTAGCCGCCGCCAACGTTGACAGAACGGGATTTACCCTCGGTTAGTTCGTAAGTGACATCCACTTTTCGAGGGTCGCCGTTGAGAGAAACATCGGCGTTCTCAAATAGTCCCAGCTGATACAGTTGTTGCAAGTCGCCTCTTGCCACATCCACGCGGAATGGTTGACCTGACTTTAGCTTGATCTCGCGCAGCAGGAAATCTTCTTTAGTACGTCCTTGAGTTGGATTACCTTCTTTGTCTACAAAGCGAATTTTGACATCGCCGACGATACCCTCGGCAACTTGAATTGCTAGCACTCCATTGCGACCCGGCTGCACAGCTATTACCTGCGCTAGTGTGTAACCATTTTTCTCATACCATTGTTTGATTTGTTGGACACCTTGGGTTATTGCCGCTGGGCTGATGTTTGTCCCTATCTGGGATTTGAAGATGTCGTTGGCAACTGTTGGCGTGAGGACTTGCGCCCCAGAAAGTTGAACGCTTCGCACTACCACTGGTGAAACCTGGAAGACTGCTCTCAATCCATTTTTCTCAGCATAAGTAGTCACATTAGCATCGGCAAATAGGCCGGTTTCCAAAATTGCTGCAACATCTTTTTGCAGCTGACTTTGACTGGTATCTCCGCCGGGACGGGTGCTAATCGCATTTTGGGCAACTTGCTGCAATTCCCCTGTGACTCCCACCACTTGAACATCAGTTGCTGTGACTACCAGATCTGAGGAATTGACAGCGCGAGTTGGGGTAGCTCTTGGAGTCTGAGCTGTTGGTGTAAACTGAGGCGTGTTTATAGTTTCTGGTGCCGCAATTGCCCTAACTGGTTGTGTCGTGGCACTATTAACTGGGACAACCACTCTGTTACCATCTGCTGGTTTTGGAGTTGAAGTTGTTGATACTGGCGTGGCACTATTAACCGGGACAACTACCTTGGCATCTGCCAGTTTTTGGGTTGAAGTTGTTGCTACTGGCGTGGCACTATTAACCGGGACAACTACCTTGGCATCTGCCAGTTTTTGGGTTGAAGTTGTTGCTACTGGTGTGGCACTATTAACCGGGACAACTACCTTGGCATCTGCCAGTTGTGGTGTGGCAGTATTAACCGGGACAACTGGGTTGGCATCTGCCAGTTTTTGGGTTGAAGTTGTTGCTACTGGTGTGGCACTATTAACCGGGACTACAAGGTTAGTGGCTTCTGCTTCTGGTGTTTGAGTTGGTGATGAGGTGGTACTGGCTAAAGCGTGGGAGCCTAAATCTGCGGCAGCTAGGACAGCTAAGGTATAAATGGCAAGGGATGGTACGCGCATATTCTAAAAAATTGAATTTTGTAGAGGCATTGCCGAAAATACCTAAGAAGGAATATTTTCTGCTAAGACAGGATAATGGTTTATCGCTTAAGTAGCTTTGTTGAAGAAAGACCCTTGCTTTTGCTCTCAGGTTCCAAGGTGCTGATTTGGGATTTGGGACTTGCACTAGGTTTTTAGAACCCCGCCACGCCAGTCGCTGGCTCCCCAACTTCCTCCCCGCAATCGAGAGATGGGGCTAAAAAACATCAAAAGTTTAAAATATAACATCCGTGGAGGAGGTATTTGATGAGGGTATTATGCCTGAGTAATGGTCATGGAGAGGATGCGATCGCTTGTGCGATTTTGCAACAACTCCAGCAACAGTCTGATTCTCTAGAATTAGCTGCTTTACCATTAGTGGGCGATGGACGCGCCTACGCCCAGTTGGATATCCCCATCATTGGCAAGGTGCAAACGATGCCCTCCGGTGGCTTTATATACATGGATGGGCGGCAATTGGCGCGAGATGTCAAAGGCGGTTTGCTGCAACTTACTCTCGCCCAGTACCAAGCGATCCGCCAATATTGCAAACGCGGCGGAGCAATCTTGGCGGTAGGAGATATTGTACCGCTGCTGTTTGCCTGGTTGAGTGGCGTTCCTTACGCTTTTGTCGGCACCGCTAAGTCAGAATACTATTTGCGAGATGAAGCTGGAATATTGCCGCGTCGGTCGCGGCGCGAGCGTTGGGAAGGTTGGTCGGGTTCTGTATACTTGCCTTGGGAGCGTTGGCTAATGAGTCGTCGGCGTTGCAAGGCGGTTTTTCCCAGAGATGGACTGACAACCGAGACTTTACAAAAGTTCTCTATCCCTGCTTTGGATTTGGGGAACCCGATGATGGACGGTTTGGAACCTTCTAGACGACCATCGGTATTTTATGCCTCAGATATTGAACTGCAAGAAACTAAGCGATCGCTTATTATTACTCTTCTCCCAGGTTCTAGACCACCAGAAGCTTACGCGAATTGGCAGCAAATTCTTCAGTCTTGCCTTAGCTTAATGAAAGCGTTTTCACCTCGTCCGGTGATGTTTTTAGGCGCAATATCACCAGGATTAAATTTAGAACCTCTGTGTCAAAGTCTGGAATTACAAGGCTGGCACGAGCAAAATGATGAAGGCGGTAAATTAGACGCTTCATCGTTTACTGTTCATCCATCTGAAGTGGTATTTAAAAAAGAAAATGGCACTGTAATTCTTACCCAAGATGCTTATAACGATTGCTTGCATCAGGGAGATTTAGCGATCGCTATGGCTGGTACAGCTACAGAACAGTTTGTCGGTTTGGGGAAACCTGCGATCGCCCTTCCCGGTAATGGCCCACAATTTACCCCAGCCTTTGCGGAAGCTCAATCTCGTCTTTTAGGGCCATCGTTAATTCTAGTTGGCCAGCCAGCTAAAGTTGCCCATGTCGTACAGCAGGTACTACGCGACCCCGACCGACTGCAACTAATTGCTGAAAATGGTCTTCGCCGTATGGGAGAATCAGGTGCCGCGTACCGCATTGCCTCCTGTCTGCTAGAGCGTTTGGGAAGATGATGAGCGGGCATTTTGTATTTTATTATGCCAGGGAGTAGCTGTAGGTATTACCATCTTTATAGAGGCAACTTGTTTTCGCTTTCAAACTGTGGGAAATCCTCTCAGGCATATGACTTATCTCCTAAGAGGTAATTTTAGAATTAATTGCCCACTTTTGCCAATAAATAGATTGTTTTGGTTCAACTAAGCAGTTAATTATTGAGGTATCAAAATCCATGTATAAAATTGGTGTATTGGATGATGATGAAACCTGGTGTTTGATAATCGAGCGCTTGTTAAGTAAAGAATTTGAAGTTTTTACCTATAGAAGGGTATTTAGTTTTTTACAAGAAATAAATCAATATGATTTAGTAATCGTGGATTTTTCTATTCCTCCTGCCCCATATGAAAAAGGCATGGATGGTTCTGAAATAATCATGCACATAAAAAAAACTGTTCCTAATCCTCCTTTATTAGTTTTAGTAACAGGATTTCTAAGTGCTAGTAACTTAGAAGTGGGACGAGAAATTTGTCCGGAAGCCGATGCTTTTATCGCCAAGGATGCCGGAATAGATGCAATTTTAAAAGAGATCAAACGCCTCCTTGCTTCTAAAGAAAAAGAAAATAAACCTCTAGCAGGATGAGCCAGCCGCCCGCTTGAGTAGAGGCTAAATAATTCTTGTTGTCCGTTAGCGTTTGAAGGTTTGAAGGTTGGAAAGTTATTAGATTACCTCTAATCAACTTTTCAACTTTCCAACTTTCTAACTTGACAAGTATTCGCGGACAACGGACAAAAAAACGAGCAATTGATATTGCAATTTAAAGACGTGAAAGTGCTGCTTAGGTGTTCTTGACCAATACCCCAGCTTCTCGCTGGATCGGGAGAACATCTAAAATATCAGTTTGGGCGCAATATTTAAGGTCTTCGAGACAGTCCAGACGTAGAAGCCTTTGACCGTGGCTGGCGTGGTGGAATAACTCTAGTAAATTGTCCTGCCACTGGCGATAAAGAGCGATCGCGCCAAACACTTCATCATTTCCCATGTCTACATTTGCTTTGTCTGCAAGGGCAGAAGCGATCGCGCCAGCACACACCGTATCCTCTAGCGAAAAACTGCCTTCCCAACCAGAACCCAACAACCATACATTCTCTGGTTGCCGATCCAGAAGATACTGCACTGCTGCTTGACGATTTATCAAGGCAGCCGCTAGAACAACAGGAGATTCTTGCACTCGTTGCAAGGCGCGGGTACCATTCGTGGTACTGATAAATAACCGCCGTCCCTGTACCCGTTCTGGGGTGCAATCAAGCGGAGAGTTGCCCAAATCGCAGCCAGTTACCTTAGCGCCACCTCGTTCTCCAGCACGCAGCCGCAGATCCGGCTGCCACTCTTCGCTGAAGAGCATCAATTTTTCCATATCGCTGAAGACTTGGACAGCCTCGGCACCAGCGTTTAGCGCTGTAGCAATGGTAGTGGTGGCACGGAGCACATCGATAGCGATCGCGCAGTCGGGAACACTATCCGGGGGCGTGAGTTCAGGGGTATGGTAAACAAATAATCTCACAAGCTAACTACACCTACAACGAAAGCTGTCGAGTAACATCTTACCTTTATCAGTGTCACTCAATAGCAACGCTCATCCTAAGGCGTTGCACGTATCCCTTGGCAACATCTAGCTATTATTTATTGAGCCTCGGTTTTTATGCTTGTTTTTCAGGCTATTTGCGTTATTTAATATTATTCTTAAACCCTATTCCTGTTAATTTTGCCGATCTAGCTTCAAATATTTTGTCTTCTCAATTTAGGTAGCCGAAAGTCTCGCCAAAGCTTCCTTCATTGCTGGTGGTAACTGGCGCATAATCTTACCCTTGTCCCGGTCAACCACTACCAAAGTAACTCGCGCCGTAGCAAATAGAGTTTGTCCATCGGTAGATTGAATTTTGTAATCCCAATTAATTCGTACACCCTCGATTTCTGCCATCCGCGCCCTGACCACAGCCGTCATTCCCATCTGAATCGGTCGGTGGTAGCGCAAAGAAAGATCAACAACTGGCATATCGCATCCTAAGGCTACCAGATCGGAAAAGTTGATGCCAATTGAGCGCAAGCATTCCACCCGCGCTTCTTCCAACCAAGCAATATAGGAACCATGCCAGACAATGCCACCATAATCAGTGTGGTGAGGTTGCGCCCTTACTGGATATTCAAACCAGTTCTCAGTCGTTGCTGTCAGAGACAGGTTTTCGATAGCCCCCGTGGGTGGCAGTGATGGTGTTTGTGGTTCTTCTGACACGTTGCCAATCTTCACTCAATACACGATCTGGATTTTAACAGAGTCATCGGGAAGTTCCTACTTGCAGAATTGGCAGTACAAGTGGGGATGATTCGTTGGGTTTTTTACTAAGGGGGTGGGAGAGGGGTAAGAAATGTGTAGGGTTGATGCCTTAGCAAAAGTGGAATATTTGACAACCCACAATAGCAATATCCAGCTAAAGACGGAAATCTGCTTTTTGAACTAGCCCCATACCGAAGGCCGTGATACCTTTAAAAATGGTGCGAGCGTCCTGTAACACAGGACGAAAAGAAAACCTCTGGCGGAAACTCGACATCTTCTAAAAGCCGAGTGTAAAGATTATAGATATTTAGGATACAATCCTATAATGAGAATCGTCCGCCAGTATCGAGTGCGCCCAACTCAACACCAGTTAGTTACAATGAAGGAGTGGATAGGAGCGCTCAGATGGCAGTGCAATTATCGGTTAGCTGAAGGCTTTAAGTGGTGGAAGCAAAACCGTTCTAAAATTGGCGGCGATGACACAAGCAGTTGTGCGATCGCACCGCTAAAAAACAGTCCAAACTACTACATCCAAAAGCGCCACTTTAAAAAAACCAACGAGTTATTCCCATTCTATAAAAACATTTTTTTTCATTGGTTACAAAACTGCGTTGAGCAGGTGGCAATCCCTCGATACAATCGGAAAGCCCAGAAGCAAATTGAGCGATTACAGCCTCAGTTGTATCGCCATCAGGGCAGTAAGCATCAAGTTAAAATCCAACAACTTGAATTGGCACCTGTAAAGCTGGCTTCCCAACGTCAAAATTTTCGCTCCCAAACTGCTAAGTGGCTGTTGAAGCAATTGATGGTTGTTGATAAAGACTTGAATACCAAAAAACTCGCCCCAAGCAAATTGACATTTGTTACTGGTGCGGTAGAGGAGCAATTCTTATCTATCGTAGCGATCGCAACTGCTGTGGAGAGCAACTTACCATTTGGATGCTTGAATGCGGCAGGGGAGAATTGCCTATCGGC
This sequence comes from Trichocoleus sp. FACHB-6, assembly GCF_014695815.1. Taxonomy (NCBI): domain Bacteria; kingdom Bacillati; phylum Cyanobacteriota; class Cyanophyceae; order Leptolyngbyales; family Trichocoleusaceae; genus Trichocoleus; species Trichocoleus sp. FACHB-6. Next base: position 135,602 of record NZ_JACJOY010000072.1, on the reverse strand, counting down.
CATAAATCAAAAAGATTTTGGCGGCGATCCGGTTTTCAAACCGCAGGCTGACAGATGGTATTTCTGTCCTAATTGCGGACAGGATCTCGAAGGAGATGAAAGCGCAGTTAGGAACATGGAAAAAAAAGCGGTGGGCATCTTGTCTGGAGGTCGGATCGGGAGAGAAAAAAAAGCTCCCGTTGAGGGAGCATCCCTGTTTTGGAAAAACGCCCGACGACTAAAGGATACTGTTGGTCAATTCCCGAAAGGGCAGACCCTTCCTCGAAACAGGGAGGGGATTGCAGGTTCCCCCTTCCGAAAACCAAAATTCTTCCCCCTCTTATACAGAGGGGACTGGGGGATGGGGTTGTCTGACGCTAACAGTATCTTAAAGTCGCGGCTCTCGCGTCTAAGCCTGCTTTTGCGGGCTTTAGGTAAGCCTGGGTCGGCAGGCTTAGACGCGAGAGCATCAAGGCAAAAAAGCCTGTGGGTATGTATGCAAAATTGGGATGCAGCCCTTGTTGAAACGAAAAACCCCAAAATAACCCGTCAGCTTCAGCAGGGGGATATGTCACCGAAAATCGGGTTAAGTCGTCCGCTAAGCAATTTTGTTTAAAAATCAGAGTCTGGAGGTATCTTTCCATGTCAATTCGTCTATATGTAGGCAATCTGCCCAAAGAAGAAGTAGACCGTCAAGAGTTACAAACGATGTTTGGGGAAATGAGTGATTCCGTTTCCACTAAAGTGATTAAAGACCGTAAAACTGGTAAATGCCGAGGGTTTGCTTTTGTAACCGTGAAAACGGATGAACTGGCTGATGAAATTATTGAAAAGTTCAACGGTCAGATGTTCAAAGAAAGCCCTTTGAAAATAGAAAAGGCATTGCCGAGAGCTAAGGGTGAAGGGGAAGAGGAGGCTCCCCGTCCCCCAGCTCCAGCTCCCATTAAAGACAGCAACAAAGCCAGCGGTGGTGGCGAGCGTAGCGGTGGTGGCGAGCGTACTGAGCGCAGCAGCGATCGCCCAAGCGGCGGCGGCGGCGGTCGTCGTGGCGGCAGCAAGAAGTCTCGACGCTCCGATAATGCTGCTGTTAATGTTAATCCTGATTCGGACGCTTTTCAACCAGATCCCCGCTGGGCTGGGGAATTGGCAAAGCTGAAGGAGCTTTTGGCTGCACAAAGCAATTAGTCATTAGTCACCAAAAACTTGTAAGGTGGGCAATTCGTTAAAACCTAAGAAATTGCCCACCTTACAGTTTTTAAACCTGCAAACGCCAACAGACTACTGAGTAATAGGAACTTGCAACCAGTCTTGCAGGTGGTATTGCCCACCTTACAGTTTTTAAACCTGCAAACGCCAACAGACTACTGAGTAATAGGAACTTGCAACCAGTCTTGCAGGTGGTGTTGTAACTGCAATGCAAATTCTGGTCGCTGGTTAAAATGTTCGGTACGAACGGGTTTGCGATCGCTATCCAGAGTCCAGCCGTAATCGCTGCTTAAGCGTAATTTGCCCTGCCAGTCAGCAACTGAGACAATTAGCGCACTGGCAGGGCTATTGTCTATTCCTTGAACCCGAAACACGTAGTTAAAGGTATTCTGGCTGGCGGCTGCAACCGTGGAAGGCTGACCGCATTTTAGAGCAAGACGCGATCGCACTTGCTCTGTTAGGTCTGGTTTCTCTAAATCTAAGAGAGTTTTTACTGCTAAGGTCAGAGCAAAATAAAATTCTTCAACAGGAACAAATTCAAGCTGCATACACACAATATCGGTTGTAACCGTTTGCATCTTACAACTAATGGTTGTAATTATAAGAGTCGCTGTAAGACAAAAGACTTAGCGGTAAATTAACTAAATCCAAGCGTTGCTGCTGTAAAGTTATCTCAGGCATTGCCAAACCAAATCCCTGTCCATAATCTGCACCCAGTTCCCGGCAGAATTCAATATCTTCAATATCCTCAAGCCCCTCTGTCACCACTTTAATGCCAAAATTGTGAGCAGAATCCACCAAACTTGTGAGCATAACCTGCTTGAGAGCATGCTGGCTGCAACCATGCACCAGTCGCTTGTCTATTTTAATTACATCTGGACAAAATTCCATAAAGTAGTTCTCAGTAGAGGCGCAAGCGCATAAATCATCTACCGCAATGCCAAATCCCCACTCGCGCAAGCGGTTGATATTCTGCAACAATCTTGGACACCTCAGCAGAGCTTCCACTTCGGTTAATTCAAATACAATTTGTTCTGGTTGTAGTCCCAAATCTAAAATTTGTTTTAAGTTTTGATCCAGAGAATTTGCATCGCGAATAATCGCATTAGGTAATATATTAATAAAAAATTTTTGATTACTTTTAGTAGCAGCAATTGAGTCCAAACAAATTGTTCGAGCTAATTCATCAAACTCACAAGCCAACTGAGTTGACATAGCTGCTTCAATCAATTGATAACCGTTGAAGTCTGCTTCCCCATCGTCTTTGGCGCGTGCCAGACATTCATAAGCGATCGCTTCGCCGGATGCCAGGTCAAAAATTGGCTGATACTTGAAAAATATACGCTGCTTTGATAAAACATGAAAAAACCAACTGTATTTAACAGCCTTGGTAATTGTTACTATCGGTTGAGCTTTTAAAAAGTCTACCAGTAAACTTGGCAAATCGCAGAGCGATCGCGCAATAAAAAAGCGCGATCCAGCTTGGCTAATTTCAGAAAGTGCCTGACTGATATTTAAAAAAATACTGGCTACCTCATTCCGACTATCTATACTTCGATAGAAAAGTTGAGGAAGGACAGGAAGCTCCTGAAAACCAGCTTTACAAAGACAACGACTTGTTTCCCAGTCATCTGGTTGAATAATTAAATAAAGCGGGTTAATTTTCGACATTACAGCAGATACGACCATTTATTTTAAGTTATGTAACAAGATATACAAAACTAAAAAATACATTACGAAACCTCAAAATATCTTCTACCTGAGGGTGTAAAAGGTATTACCAAAGGTACTATAAGTTGATTTTTTAAAAATGGGAAGAGTGCAGCCCGAATCGTTAGATTGCAGTAGCTTATGAGACGCAGCGTTGCTTCTTATGGCAAATTTCTCAGTATCAGAGTAATAAAAAGCGCACCTAGATAGTAGACTGACTGCAAGCAGCCACAGCCTGGGTATTGACCGGGGGCATAAATTCTAGGGAGTTTTCACAATGAGCGCAGAACAAGATCCGGTTAAGTTAATGAAACAGGAAGTAGGTAGGGCAGCCGCCGCCCGCGTCCAGTCTGGTACGATTGTGGGGCTGGGTACAGGCTCGACCACGGCGTATGCGATCGAGTTTTTGGGCGATCGCATCAAAAAAGGCGAATTAAAAGACATCAAAGGCATCCCCACCTCATTTCAAGCCTCAGTGCTGGCAAAACAGTACGGGATACCCTTAACCACCCTGGATGAAGTTGACCGTATTGATATTGCTATTGACGGAGCCGATGAAGTCGATCCGCAGCACAACTTGATTAAAGGTGGCGGTGCTGCTCACACCCGCGAAAAAATAGTAGATGCCCTGGCAGAGCAGTTTATCGTCGTCGTAGATAGCTCTAAGATAGTTGACAGACTGGGTTCCACCTTCCCTGTCCCAGTGGAAGTAATACCCCTAGCGATGACCCCAGTCATGCGTGCCATCGAAAAATTAGGTGGTAAACCAGAACTGCGAATGGGCGTGAAAAAAGCGGGGCCAGTGATCACAGATCAAGGCAACATGGTTATTGATGTGAAATTTGACAGCATTGACAACCCAGGCGAACTCGAAAAAACCCTCAATAACATCCCCGGCGTTTTGGAAAATGGGTTGTTCGTAGGCGTTACAGATTTAGTGCTGGTTGGTGAAGTAGTAGATGGTAAACCCGTAATTCGCGAACTTTAGCGATCGCGTAGCACAGCTACTTGATAGTTGGGGCTGAGGATTTCTTTTCCCCCCCAACCAAAATTACAATTATTGGCTACAACTTTTCCGGGATGAACCCCACCTTTGTATGCTGCCCGACAGAGGATGAGGGATTGACCGCCTTCGTAACCAGCCACTATAAACCCTGCTGGAACTTGTCCGTTAGATGCAGCTATCCAATTAATTTTGACGCTCCGGGGTGCGGTGAGAACTTCATAGTTGGGTTGTAGAATTTCCTGTCCTCCCCAGCCAAAATTACAATTATTGCTAACAACTTTGCCTGGATGCACCCCATTTTTGTATTCTGTTCGACAGATGTACAGGGAACTGCCATTTTCCTTACCACCTACCACTGCTCCTGGTGGCACTTGTCCGTTAGATGCAGCAACCCAAGCAAAGGAAATTTGAAGTTGGGATAGATTCTGAGCCAGAATAGTAGAATTAGATGTCAGAATTAGAGTAATTGGTAAAACAGAGAGAGCGGCAACACGGATACTTTTTGTAGTCATTGTTTACCTTAAAAATGATTTTGTTGACTGATAAGCACAATTGTTTATCAGAAGCCTCTGCCTCAATTGAATCGTGTGAAAACTCTTAGTTTTGTTAAACTACAAGCGCACTCATGCCGCTTCCTGATTAGCTCGTGTTTATGATGCAATATCGTCGCTTTGGGCGGACAAATTTACAGATGCCAGTGTTTTCCTGTGGGGGAATGCGCTACCAGTTTAAGTGGCAAGATGTCCCGGCGTGGGAAATTCCGGGCGAATATCAAAAGAATCTAGAGGCAACGATTTGCCGCTCATTAGAAGTTGGAATTAATCATATTGAAACTGCTCGTGGATATGGCACCTCCGAGATGCAGTTGGGGCGAATTTTGCCAACTTTTCCCAGAGAAAAGTTGATTGTGCAGACAAAAATCAGCCCTAAGTCAGACGCTAAGGAATTTCGGCGGGAGTTTGAAAAGTCGCTCTCTTATCTGAAGTTAGATTACGTTGATTTATTGGGGCTGCATGGTATTAATACTGCCGAATTGCTGCACGATAGTATTAAACCGGGTGGCTGTCTTTCTGTGGCACGGCAGCTACAAGATCAGGGGAAGGTTAGGTTTATCGGCTTCTCGACTCACGGGCCGACCGATGTTATTGTCAAGACGATTGAGACAGATCAGTTTGATTATGTCAACCTGCATTGGTACTACATTAATCAGTTTAATTGGGCAGCAGTTGAGGCGGCTTCTCGGCACGATATGGGCGTTTTTATTATCAGTCCTTCGGAGAAAGGGGGAATGCTATTTAAACCGCCGCAAAAATTGGTGGATTTGTGCTATCCCCTCAGCGCAATCGTGTTTAATGATTTGTTTTGTTTGAGTCATCCGCAGGTGCATACTCTCAGTATTGGGGCATCAAAACCGCAGGATTTTGAGGAACATTTGAAGACTTTGCCGCTGTTGGAGAAAGCGGAGTCAGTTTTGTTGCCGATTTTAGAGCGTTTGGAGAAGCAAGCGATCGCTACTTTCGGCGAAGACTGGGTGAAAACCTGGCACGTTGGCTTACCCGCACCCGAAGAAACTCCCGGCGGGTTGAATATCCAGGTGATTCTGTGGTTGAGAAATCTAGCGATCGCCTACGATATGATTGACTACGCCAAAATGCGCTACAACCTGCTAGGCAACGGCAGTCACTGGTTTCCAGGTGCAAAGGCAGACCGAGTCAGAGAACTAGATTTGCAGCAATGTCTGGCACACAGTCCCCACGCTGACCAGATTCCCGCCTTACTTGAAGACGCGCATCGGCTACTCGGCGGTCAAACTGTTAAAAGACTTTCGCAACAATAAGAGAGTGAGGAGTTTTGAATTATAACTTCTCAATATTTCCCATTCCCCATTCCCAAATTTCAATGTTGCGATCGCCTAATTATACTAAGCTGCCTTTTACACAAACCTATAGCGACATTATCGATGTCCGCTCACAAAGCGAATTCACCGAAGATCGTATTATAGGTGCCATTAACCTGCCCGTCTTGAATGACGAAGAACGCGCCAAGGTAGGAACACTCTATAAACAATGCCCTTTCACCGCCCGGAAACTGGGAGCCGCCCTAGTCGCCCAGAACATCGCCCAGCACCTCACCACTTACTTTGCAGACAAAGAAAAAGACTACCATCCCCTCATCTACTGCTGGCGTGGCGGACAGCGTTCTAACAGTTTAGCGATGGTAGTGAGCCAAATAGGTTGGCAAGTCACCATCATCGAAGGTGGCTACAAAACCTACCGCGCCTATGTGCGAGAACAACTGGAAGATCTACCAGAAAAATTTACCTACCGGGTGTTAGCGGGAATGACTGGGAGCGGCAAAACCCACATACTGCGCCATCTTGCGGCTCTTGGCGTCCAGGTGCTGGATTTGGAAGGTTTGGCTAACCATCGCGGTTCCCTGCTGGGTGAAGAGTGGGAGAGTGGGAGAGTCGAAGACAAGGAAAAAAAAGCGTTGTTCCCCCAGTCCCCAGTCCCCAGCCCTCAATCCCAGCCATCGCAAAAACACTTTGAATCGCTGGTGCTGCACGAATTGCAAAGCTTTGACCCCAACTTGCCAGTATGGGTGGAAGCGGAAAGTAACAAAATTGGGCGCGTTTATTTGCCCAAATCTTTGTGGCAACAGATGCAACAATCTAGTGGTGTGGAAATTGAGCTACCTTTAAATGCCAGAATTCAGTGGCTATTGCAGGAATATCCCCAATTGATTGCTCACCCAGAAGTTGTGAAGGGGAAACTAGAAAAGCTGAAATCCCGTTATGGAGGGGAAAAAATCAAGGAGTGGTACAGGCTCATTGATGCCCAGCAAGGGGAAAATTTGGTAGGAGACTTATTAGTGTGTCACTACGACCCCAGTTATAACCATGCTATTCACCGCTGTTTCCCCAAAATAGAGCGGGTGCTTTCTCTGCCAGATTTGTCCGATGCTAGTGTTACCGCATTGCTGAAAGAGTTTTGAGGTTTGAATTTTGTGCAGTAACCAACCTAGGGCTTACGCACGTCAACTCGCTGTAGGGGCATGGCAATGCCATGCCCCTACGACAGAATCAGGCATTTACTAATTAACTGCGTAAGTCCTGCCAACCCCGTCAACTGGTAGCCCAAATTCCAAAATACAGAAGCCCCAGCTGATGTTCTACTTTCTGAAACCAGTGGAGCTGAGGAAGCACTTAGGAGGTATCTTGCAGTCTAAGTTATCCGAAGAAATACCAACCAGTGCAGACTTTTAACAAGTTCTTAATTGTTAGTTAGTCATTGGTCAGAAAACGTTAATTGTATAACCTCAGCTTCGCTCCTTTTTCAGTTCTCGGAGGGCGGAATCCGCTCTCTGAGAGTCTTCCTTGTGTCCCTGACGACGGAAGAGATCGCGGGCTTGCTCAAAGGCAGCGATCGCGTCTTGAATGCGATCGCGCTTTTTGAGTGCTGTTCCCAAATTATAGTAAGCTTGTGCATCCTGCGGCGAGATTTCAATCAGCCGCCGATAGGCGACAATCGCCATCAGAAAATCCTGCTGCTTCATCAAAACATCAGCCACTCCAGCCTGTGCTTCCACTAAATCTGGTTGCAACGAAGCCGCTCGTTGATAAGCTTCTAAAGCACCATTCAAATTATTCTGTTCTTGTAAAAGTTTGCCAATCTGGAGATTTATTTGAGGATTGCGCGGTTCCATCTGCGCTATTCGTTGTAGGCCCGCAACTCCATCTGCAACATTGCCTTGCTTCAAGTAAGCGCTTGCCAAACTTAACTGCAAGTTGGTATCGTTGGGAGCCAGCGCCACAGCTCGCTGGAGAACCTGAACAGCTTCTCTGGAACGCCCTTGCTTCATCAGGGTGGAGCCAATAAACTTGTGTGCTTCCAGATTTTGCGGATCGAGCGCGATCGCGCCTTGATAGGCTTGCATCGCCCGGTTATAATCTCCTAAACGCTGTAGCACCACTCCCAGCCCCAGATAAGCATTGAGATTTTTACTGTCCAGCCCAGTAGCACGCGCGTAAGCAGCAGCAGCACCAGCATTGTCTCCTAACTGCCCTAGACTGTAGCCCAGCGCATACTGGAAATCAGCATTTTTAGGTTCGAGAGTGACAGCCTGTAGATAAGCGTTAGCTGCTTGGCGGTAATTTCCCTGAAGTGCTTCTAAGTAGCCGATAGCAGAAAAAATCCGGGGATTGTTCTTATCCAGTTCGGCGGCTTGTTGATAAACTTTCAATGCTTTGGCGATCTCTCTTGCATCCACCAACTTACGCCCTTGGCGCAGCAGGTTATTCACCTGTTGGTTGCTTTTTACACGAAGTGAGTTCATCGCTTCAGAAGCGTGAACGACTGGGGGGTGTACAGTGGCGATTCCTGCCAACAACAAGGAACTGGCTGCTATGATAGTCTGTTTTTGCACGGTCAATCTTATCTTAAGTTTCTACTATTGCTCAGTGCTACGACTGCGATCGCATTGAACCCATAATGGCAAAATCTGGATCTCTGTCCCAAATTTACCAAAGAAGGTTTTTTGAGGACAGTAAATGATTGTAACAATAACTGATGTCATTCAAGCAGCTGGGATTTTTTGCTGGGATTCGGGAGACAACAGCGCGATCGCACTCTTGGTTATTCGCTGTGTATTTGAACCGGAACAGCTTTGACGCGATCGCTTCTCCTGGTAATTCGTCCTACGCCTCTTTTAAAAAGGGGAGCCGATGCCGTAATTGCAATTGATTTCAATCCCGCCACACACAATCGTAGCGCTTACCCGCAACGGGATTTAGTCCCCTGCCCGGCTTACATTTTACCCCATCCGGATACATTTATTAACACTCCGGTAATTTGTTGCTCATTCCCGCCACAGGAAGTGCTGTAAAGCTCAGGCAATTTTATTATCTATAGATAACAAATTTCCCACTCAATAAAAAACTTATTTCTCAAGATGTATAGACATTTAATAACCCTTGTTTCTAACGATAGATATAGCCTATAAAATTGTTATTTCTAACGATAGACCTAATACTTCTTCCGACTGGCAGATGCAGCGAATAAAATAACGCCTTAAATTAAACTCAACGGGTGAAGAGCAAGAAGAAGTAACTTTAAAAGGGCAAGGGAGATAAATCAGTTATGTCATACGCAAATCGGGAAGATAGGGTTGCTGTCCAGCCTCCTGTAGGCAATCAAATTGTTGAGTACCATGACCGTGTAAGATGGGGCCCAATCATTGCAGGTATCGTTACTGCTTTGGCTACTCAACTGATTCTTAGCGGCATAGGAATTGCAATTGGTGCTACTAGCATTGCCGGTTCAGGCGCACCTAGAACTAATGCACCTGATGTTGGTCAAGCAGTGGGAATCTGGTCGATTATATCTTTATTCCTTTCATTGTTAGTTGGTAGTTGGGTAGCAGCCCGTGCCAGCGGCCCGATGAACCGCAACACAGCTATGCTTAATGGAGCTATTCTTTGGGCTACTACTTTGGCATTAAGTTCATGGTTATTGGCTAGCGGAGTAACAGGTGCGTTCGGCATCCTGGGGTCAAATGCTGGAGAAATTGTTAATCAAGTACAACAACCAGGCGGGGTTGATATACCTAACAATGCACCTAATGTGGGCGTAACTGCCCAGCAAGCTCGTAACATTGCTGGTAACACAGCTAAAGCAGGTTGGTCGTTTACAATTGGTTCTCTATTAGGTTTAGCAGCATCATTGATTGGTTCTTCTATTGGTGCGCGTACCCCCCGCACTTATACATAGGAATTTGAGTAAAAAATCAAATCCTTAAGCTTGTTTTTGGCACTTTTGAAAGCACTTTAAAGTGCTTTTTTTTGTATATAAATTTCTGTTTCTGGTTAATTACCTCCAAAGCAATCTCTCCCTGGAGCAAGGAGAGGACATAAAATGCTTTTTTTTACTAATCGCCTTACCTAAAACTTTGAGCTTGTTTCTAGTCAGTTATCGCTTGCGGCTATAGCGTCCAATTAGTTTGGCGGCGGCGAGAATATGACCATCCATTGCCGCTTCCAACTGGCTTTTAGTTACACCCGATGCCAAATCTAAGACGCGATTTAAAGCATAGAGTCTCAAGAAGTAGCGATGCGTACCGCTGGGAGGGCAAGGGCCACCATAACCTAAATTACCAAAATCATTTTTTCCTTGAGAGCCGCCATATTTCACATTGGCTTCAGTAGGGACAGCTTCGGGTAGTTGGAGAATTTCTGGTGGCAAATCGTAGAGAACCCAGTGAACAAAAATTCCCCCTGGCGCATCCGGGTCATCAACAATTAAAGCAAGACTTTCAGTACCTGCTGGTGGGATAGTCCAACTCAGAGGAGGAGAAATGTCTGCGCCGTCGCAGGTGTATTTAGACGGTATTAAACCATCGGCAGAAAAAGCTGTACTTTTAAGTTTCATCGTCTCTACTGCAAGTTTTTGACGATTGGTAGGGGTAACTGGCGAATTGCTTAAATTGGTAAAATTGCAACTCGCTGTTCGTGAACCCTGCTAATCCCAGTAGATTAGCGCTTTGTCGCAGAAAGATGCGTCGTCCTTGGGGATTAAGCACGCTTAATATTTTGCCGTTGTGCAAAGAACAATAATCGCACTCAGAAATTATTCAGGGTAGGGCTTTCGTCCCCCAATAACTTTAGCTGGCTGTTTTCCGCAGCCAATGGGCGAAACGCGATCGCGCTATGTCCTGTTCGCACTCAAATTCTAATTCTCTATCTTTTTAGCCGCCTCCCGCAGAATCGGCTTACCCATTGCCTTCTCAATCCGATCTAAAAGTGCATTTTTTCTAGCTTGGAAGAAGGCATCAAAATTATCTGTGCGTAAACTAGCTGGATCTATAACGTGCGATCGCAAAATCTCATTCAGATTGTCTTCTAAGATGTCGGATTTCTTCTCAATATCGGTTAAGTAGATGCTTGGTGCTTTACCTCCAATCATCTTATTAGTTTTTGCTGAAAGTGGGGTTTTGTTGATCGCGCAGTCGTAAACCTCGGCTGCAATGCCGTTTTTCTGGCACCAGTGTTTCGGAAAAATGTGATGGATATCAATAGCTTCATTAAACTCCATCAGAGTGTCGATGGGATAACTTGTAAAGAAGTCGCAACCACCATCCCTCAACAACAAAGCAGACAAGCCTTTATAAGCAGCACTTCTGCGAGTATAGAGACTCAAAAGACGGTCAGGAGCAAAGTTAGCATCTCTGATTGTGTCAGGTTCAGCACCACAACCATTAATCCAGTCCCGCACTTGTGGTACATCTTTTGCTAAACGACTTTCAATGGCACTATTGTACAGTTCTCCAAAAACTCCACACCAATACCAATTAGCTAATTTTGCAATTGCTCCCGCGCCAATAGTGCGATCGCCAAGTGCTGCAAAAATAGCTGCAAGGGCTGTAAGCTGAGTTTGATAAGGCAGATCGCGATCGCTAAATATCTTTTGCGTGTGGAGAAATTTGGCCGCTTGCTCAAACCCTAAAGTAACTAAATCAGCCCATTTCTTGTATTGCTCCAAAGACAGGTTCAGAATATCCTTTCGTTTACAGCTTACTGAGGATTTTTCAAGGGTAGCAAGTAACGTCACCGCTTGTAAAAAATCAGTGTTTTCAATATTTCTTAGTACCTGATGCTTCTTCAGTTCTTCCTCTCGTGTTGCCCAATCTTCTCGGAGGTTGAAGTTATAAACAGCAAAAGTTGCTGTGACTAGCTCAAAAACGGTAAGAGATACACCACCTGAATTCATTTTCTCAAAAACTTTACATACTGCCTCTCGAAGTGTTTCCTTATGCAGCAAAATAATTGGTACATCGTAATGCTCAAACTGTTTTACAATGTCATTATTAAATTTATTAAAAAACTTAACTTTCTCTTTTTCGTAATCCCAGTATTCGTTATGGCTTGTCATCCAGTCGGAGCCCTCAAAGATTTGTGAAACCGGGAACATTTCATTTTGGTACTCTTTTTCAGGCGTTGAGTAGTCTGCCACAATTTCTTTACCAAAATTGCGGATGATCTTATCCTCTGGGACGCTGATGATAGCTTCCTCACGGTCAATATTTGGGTCGAGCGCTTTGGCGATATCAATGTAATACCATCGGTAAATTACTTTACCCCGTGTATCTTTTGTTTTGACTGGTTTTCCTGATAGCAATGTCTGAAAAAGCGAGGTCAAGCGCTGCTGTCCATCTAGAATTAGTTCTCCTGGTTCTGTCGGATTATTGAGTGTCACTCCTTCAATTGGGCGAGGTTGGAATCGCACATCAGGATTACCTGTTTCGAGCATCATTACTGCTCCAATTGGGTAAGAAAGTGAAATGCTGGCTAACAAGCTGCATATCTGGTCATCGTTCCAAACCCAGCTACGCTGAAAGTCTGGCAGTTGAGTTTTTCCATCTTTAGTGCTTCGCAACAGGTCATGTAATGGGATACTCTTGCTATCAAAGTTTTTAACTGGTGGCATATCGTTTCTAGTAGTGATTACAGCAGAGCTAATCCGAAAGCTCTATTTAAAGTATTCCCAAGAGCAAGCTCCAGCTAACAGTGACAAAAAGTTAACAAAGCACTCAGATAAAGGTAGATGGATTGGCATTAGCGAAGCGCGCGATCGCTACAATTAATAGACTAAACCTCAAGCTTTAAACGCAGCAGTATGGTACAACAACTACCAAACGCTACCGCAGCAGCTATCATCTACCCCGCGACAGGACAATATTTCCCGATTTGCTTTCATCCATGTAGAGAATGATGCGATCGCATTCACCTCTAAGCGCTAACACACCCTAACTACTTCAGCACTGTGTTTCCACAACCATAGTGCGAGACGCGATCGCCTTGGCACAATCAAAATATAGAAAAGACAACTGACTCAGCACAACGCATGACCACAACAGCAGTCAATCTCTATCTAGAAGGTAACTTTGCGCCAGTAAGAGAAGAAATAGCAGCAGATAACCTGAAAGTAATCGGCGAACTACCCCCCGATTTATCCGGAATGTTCGTGCGAAATGGCCCCAATCCCCAGTTTCCACCTATCGGTAACTATCACTGGTTTGATGGGGATGGGATGTTGCACGGAGTGCGAATCAACAACGGGAAAGCTGAATATCGCAACCGTTACATCCGGACGCGGGGATTTAATATTGAGCGCGAAGCTGGTAAGGCGATTTGGACGGGGATGATGGAACCGTCACGAGGCAACAATCCTTACAATTTTCCTAAAAATACCGCTAACACCGCTCTAGTGTGGCACGATGGGCGACTGCTGGCGCTTTGGGAAGGCGGTGAACCTCACGCTATTAAGGTTCCTAGCTTAGAGACATCAGGCGCTTACACTTACGATGGCAAACTGGCTTCTGCTTTCACCGCCCATCCCAAGGTAGATGCTGAAACTGGCGAAATGATGTTCTTTGGCTACTCCTTTGCTCCACCTTACCTAAAATACAGCGTCGTTTCAGCAGGTGGTGAGTTATTGCGAACAGTCCCCATCGACTTGCCGATGGGAGTGATGATGCACGATTTTGCGATCACCGAACACTACACCATTTTTATGGATCTGCCGCTAACCTTCAGCATGGTACGGATGCAGCAGGGTAAACCAGGGTTGATGTTTGAACGCGATCGCCCTAGTCGTTTCGGAATTGTCCCCCGTCATGGCGATAACAGCAACATCCGTTGGTTTGAAAGTCCTCCCTGCTACGTCTTCCATACCCTCAACGCCTACGAGGAAGAGGATGAAGTAGTGCTTGTCGCTTGTCGCATGAGTTCCACCAATGTCTTAACGACTGATATGACACCCGGTGAAAATGAGGGAGACGCTGGTCGTTTGTACCAATGGCGCTTTAACCTCAAGACGGGTACGGTAAAAGAGGAAATGCTGGACGATGCACCCTCAGATTTTCCCCGTCTGAACGAACAGCTTATGGGACGACCGATGCAATACGGTTATACCGGAAAGATAGCAAATAATCCTATGCCTCTGTTTGAAGGTGTTATCAAGTATGACTTCAGCAGTGGTAAGTCCGAAACTCACAAATTCGGACGCGGACGCTATGGCGGTGAGGCGGTCTTTGTTCCCCGTCCTAATGCTACTGCTGAAGATGACGGTTGGCTCGTCACCTTCGTTCACGATCGGGAAGCAGACACTTCTGAACTGGTGGTAGTGAATGCCCAAGACGTGACATCTCAACCTGTGGCGCGGGTTCTCATCCCTCAGCGCGTGCCTTACGGTTTCCACGGTGCATGGATTTCTGAAGAACAGTTGGCTAGTTAGCGTAAGTTAGTCCCCAGAATGTGAAACCCAACAAAACATAGGCATTTGTTGGGTTTTTCTACGTAGGAACATGGCAATGCCATGTCCTGCCATGTTATTTGCGTCATAGACGGAGCGACCACCAAAAGCAATAGTAAAACGCTCCCGCTGGAACGCGCGTCAGAAGCCGAGGGTAAGAAATAGACTGCGCGTTGACAGGCTGATGAACCCGGTTAGCACATATGTAGTTTATTCACAAATGAGAATCTTTTGCATATATCTTTCATTAATAATGATAAGATTTCTCATTTAGTGGAGATAGGAGGCGGGCTTGGCCTTCAGAACATTGAGGCTGTACCAGATTGGCAGACATCGGGCAATATAGCAATTCTCGTTTGGATGCAGTACACTCTGACCTCTCCCCAACCCCTCCCCTGCAAGGAGAGGGGCTAATTTTCCCTTGCCTATTCCGGGGAGGGAGCTGAATCATTAGGTCTGTATTGGATTCAACATATGTATGGTCAATAAAGTGAAAAGACATCAAGAGGGAAGTTGCGAAAATAATCAGGTAAAACCAGTTGTTAAGGCACAATCAAATTTTCAAGAAATGAAACTCTGTTGTCTATACATTATTAATTTATCGAAAAGGTGATGTTTAAATCTCTTTTAAAGTGGTGTTTTCTAAGAAGTCGTTGGCGTTTTCTTAATGGTTTTTTCAAGGGTGGTATAGGCTATAAAGTCAGGGGTTTGAAAGGGAAATCATTCCGACTTCTACCGTTGATATTTGGGTTCATGCTGGTTTTACTTGTGGGGAGTCAAAGTAATAGCTCATCACCTTCCTCAACTGAAATACTCTGGGACACGTATGGCGTACCGCATATTTACGGCAAGGATGCGAAAAGTGCATTTCAGTCCTTTGGTTGGGCGCAGATGCAAAGTCATGGAAACCTGATTTTACGCCTCTACGGTCAGGCACGCGGACAGGGTGCAGAATACTGGGGAAAAGAGTACCTAGAATCAGATGAATGGGTACAAACAATGGGGATTCCTGAGCGTGCCAGCAAGTGGTATGAAGCGCAAAATCCAGCTTTCCGGAGTTATTTAGATGCCTTTGCTGCTGGGATAAATGCCTATGCTTTGAAACATCCTGAGCTGATTGATGATGAAGTTGAGATGGTGTTGCCAGTCCGGCCAGTCGATATAATTGCTCACGAGCAGCGCGTGACGAATTTCACATTTATTGTGAATCCAGAGAGTGTAAAAGAAACTAGCGATCGCACTAACCCCGTCGGTTCTAATGGTTGGGCGATCGCACCAGCACGTTCTGCAAGTGGGAACGCGATGCTGCTAGCAAACCCGCACCTTCCTTGGTCAGATTTATTTGTTTGGTATGAAGCCCAGATTACCGCGCCTGGAATCGATGCTTATGGGGCGACACTTGTCGGACTTCCGGTATTAGCGA
Organism: Trichocoleus sp. FACHB-6; assembly: GCF_014695815.1. Lineage (NCBI taxonomy): Bacteria > Bacillati > Cyanobacteriota > Cyanophyceae > Leptolyngbyales > Trichocoleusaceae > Trichocoleus > Trichocoleus sp. FACHB-6. Next base: position 119,971 of record NZ_JACJOY010000072.1, on the reverse strand, counting down.
TCGCATTCAACAACAACCTGGGATGGACTCACACAGTAAACACCCATGATGGATGGGATGCTTACGAATTGCAGCTCAAAGACGGCGGCTACCTCTTTGATGGCAAGGTTCAAGCCTTTGAGACAGAAAAGAAAATCTTGAAGGTGAAACAGGATGATGGCACACTGCGCTCCATACCACTTGTAGTGCAACGCTCGATACACGGGCCTGTTGTAGAGCAAAAGGATGGAAAAGCCCTAGCGTTGCGGGTTGTGGGACTTGAACAACCGGGTGCATTAGAGCAGTGGTGGGATATGGCGCGTGCAACCAAACTCTCTGAGTTTGAGACTGCCCTAAAGCGCTTGCAGATTCCGATGTTCACGGTAATGTATGCAGACCGCCAGGGACACATCATGCACCTATTCAACGGTCAAGTGCCAATCCGCTCTCAGGGAGACTTTAAATACTGGGAAGGCATAATCCCTGGTGACACATCTACAACCTTGTGGACAAAAGCTCACCCTTATACCGATTTACCGCGAGTAGTTGACCCGCCTAGCGGCTGGTTACAAAATGCAAACGATCCACCCTGGACAACGACTTTCCCAGCGGCGCTAAATCCAGCAGATTTCCCGCCCTATATGGCACCGCAGTTTATGTCTTTCCGAGCGCAACGTTCCGCGAGGATGTTGGATGAGGATAAAAAGATTTCTTTTGAGGAAATGATTAAGTACAAACACTCAACACGCATGGAACTGGCAGATCGTCTTCTGGATGACCTGATTCCCGCTGCACGGAAGCATGGGGATGAATTAGCGCGTCGAGCCGCCGATGTACTGGAGGCTTGGGACGCATCAGCAAATGCAGATAGCAGGGGTGCCGTACTCTTTTCCTTCTGGGCTGAAGAGATGGACTTCGACAGCGCATTTAGCACCCCTTGGAACCAGAATTCCCCACGCACCACGCCAGACGGTTTGGCAGATCCTCCTCGCGCAGCTAAGGCGCTTTCTACCGCTGCGGCGAAGGTGGAGGCAGCTTATAAGGCGCTTGATGTACCTTGGGGTGATGTCTTCCGGCTGCGGTCTAATAATGTGGATCTTGCTGCCAATGGTGGGCCGGGAAGTCTGGGGATTTTCCGCGTTCTCAATTTCGCTCCGGCGTCAGATGGGCGATTTTCAGCTTTCGATGGCGATTCCTATGTTGCTGCAATCGAGTTTTCTAACCCAGTAAAAGCGATGGCACTTACAAGCTACGGTAATGCAACCCAGCCGGGTTCGCCGCATGTTGGCGAGCAGTTGCAGATGTTCGCTCGAAAACAGTTGCGTCCGGTTTGGCGATCGCGTCAGGATATCGTGGCCCATCTGGAAAAGCGCGAAGTATTCTAAGTGGCTACTCCCTTACGGCTACAAGATTATTTATTCTGTAGCCGTAAGGGAGTAATTAATGGAAGCGATCGCGTTTTTATGAAATCTTAGCTGGATCGGGTAAAAATCCCCCTTCTCGCAGTTCCCTGACACTATCTTTAACAGCCTGAATTATGTAAGCAATATCTTCATCTGTATGTGCTGTAGATAAGTAGCCACCTCCTCCCAACAGAAGTATCCCCCTGTCAAGCAGGTGATAGCGTAACAAATCCATACTTGTTGAGACAGCAGGATTTTCAGCAGCTACAGAATTTCTTGAAGAAGCGGAGCCGAAAAGCGAACCAAAGTTCACCATTCGGACAGGTACTTTATCTTCTTCAAAATAAGTATTTAATGCTTCGATAAATTGGGATGTACGCTGATTCAACTGCTCTTGAAGAGCAGGGCCCTGTGTTTTTAAATACTTAAGAACGGCTCTTGCCGCAGCCATAGCTAATGGATGCTTGCAGAAGGTGCCTGCAAAAAATGTTGTCTTCGCTTGGGGGTAAGATGAATCGCCATAATTCCACATACCACCATCAATTGCATCCATGTAAACAGCTTTTCCAGCAATAATTCCAATTGGCATACCGCCACCGACAATTTTCCCATAAGTGGCTATGTCTGCTTCAATGCCAAACCATGCCTGTACGCCACCCGGATGAATGCGAAAACCAGTTACCATTTCATCAAATATTAATACCATCCCTGATTCTTTTGTAAGTTCTCTCAGTTCCATGAGAAACGTTTTCGGCTGGAAGTCAGGGCGGCTAGTTTGCACAGGTACAACTAGAACAGCTGCTATTTCTTCTTGATGAGCTTTTATTACTTCAAGCGATTGAGGATTTCCATATTCTAAAACCAAAACATCTTCAACCATATTTGGTGGTATTCCCGGAGCAAGGGGTAATGCCTGTAAATTCCCGTTCTCCGTTTGAGCTTTAACTAATGTGCCATCAAAATGACCGTGATAAGAACCTGAAAAAATTACAATTTTGTAGCGATTTCTTACTGCTCTTGCCAAGCGGATTGCTGTCATCACAGCTTCTGTGCCTGTATTACTAAATGCTACCCGCTCCATCCCCGTTAGTTCACAGATTAACTCAGCTACTTCACCAGCAAACTCTGATTGTGGCCCTAGTTGTATGCCTTTATCAAGTTGCTCTTGCAGTGCTTCTTTAATAAAAGGAGGATTATGACCAAAGAGATTTACGCCAAATCCCATCATTAAGTCTATATATTCGTTGCCATCGACATCCCAAGTTTTAGAGCCTTGAGAACGCTTGGCTACAATCGGATAAACCATTTCTTTAAAAAGATTATGGAATCCTGTATAAATTTTACTATCAGCCAGGACTGGGCGATAAGTTTGCGCCATCTCTTTTGATGTTTTTGTGCGCTGGTTGTAGCGAGTAATAAAGGCTTTTAAATATTTTCGTTGTAAATTTGTTTCTTGAGAAATCATAAAATTTATCTCCTTTTTTGGTTTATTTTAGGGTTAGGGTAAGCGTTGTTAGTCTTGCCAAGGGGTTAATTGCAATCTGATAATTTTCTTCGCGTGTTCGGGATTTTAACCCGCGAAGGTGCAAAGAACACGAAGGTAAAATGCAGAGGTTAAGGCATATTTTTCCTTTTTTCCTCACCTTGACAGGGCTAAATCGACAATACCTGACCTAAGAGGATGTCCCAGAAGTGTCAAAAGTTAGTTTGATACCCCCAGCTCCTTTTTCAAGGGGGGAGAATTAAGTCTTAGTCCCCCTTGAAAAGGGGGATTAAGACCGTCTCAGCGTCTCGATTATGACTTTTCAGACATCCTCGAATAATTAACGCTAAATTTCGCTCGGCTGCGGCGCATCTAAAAAGCCGATTTGAATCAGGTATGAGAAGTAGGTATGAAGGAATTTGTCATCTACTGGTGGACAACAGATTGAAGCGCTGGCAAGTTTATCAAGGGTATTCTGGAAATTGGTATCTTCCACAGAATTTGATTTTGGTGTTGAGGACTCCGCTTTACTGGCACGATTAGATAAGCTTTGCTCAAATAAAGGTATGAGCGAAGAGACTGCATTATCCTGAGAATGTTCGGCATAATTTGAGAGTTTGGTTTGCCATTCTGCATAGGAAATTTGCTGAATTGAATAGCCAAATGAACTCAGCCACTTGAAAATATCGCTGATTAGGATTGGGTGTGGACTTGATAAATGGAAGTCTTCACCAAGTAAGTTCTTTTGCTGCGATAGATGCAGAATGGCTTGGCTCACATAATCAACTGGAGCCGTCCTTAATATTCCATTTTCGGCGGGCGCGCTTTTGAGTTGAATATAGCCTTTGATGGTTCTGCACAGATGATCGTTTGGATTACAAGCACCAGTTTGGCTGTGTCCTGATACACTACCAATTCTGTAAATAGAGGCGGGAAGACCTTGCGATCGCGCACTCATTATCAACTGTTCCGCAACCCATTTACTCTGAGCATAGCCACTCTTTGGTACATCATTGTCGGCTGATAATAGAGTAGCGAGGGTTGAAACATAATGCACTGGCTTCACTTTGGTTTGACAAGCCAATCTCAAGATTTCCTGCGTCCCCAAAACATTAGGTGTTTTGAGCATTGAGTAGGGATAAACAAGATTTATTGCCGCCCCATTGTGATAAATCACATCGATTTTATTTGCCAAAAGTTGAAATTGCTCGTGGGAAAGACCTAACAAGGGTTGGGATAAATCTCCTAAGACGGGAATGATTCTAGAGCTGAGAGATTCATTCCAAATTAAATAGGATTCCAGGTTGCTTTGCAGTCTCTTTTTGGCGGATTCGATATTAGGAGAACGAACTAGACAATAAATGTCTGCTTGGGTTTGTTGTAGCAGTTCATAAAGTAGAAAAGCTCCCAAAAAGCCCGTTGCTCCCGTTAAAAAGATACAAGTTGGATCAGTTAAATCTTTAACAGGTGAAGTACTGGGGCGGATGGAGGAATCTAGGATGGCATCAGCAAGTAACTGTTCAATAGTAATTTCCTTGCTAGTGGTGAGGTTTGCCGGAAGGGGCGTTTCCAGGGGACTTAGCTTTGGTTGTGAGTCAGAAGGAGTGTAGACTGGCGATCGCATAGTCTGACAGTGGGTGATTAGCGATCGCAATCTCTCCTGAAAATCTTCTGCTAAACTCTCAATTGTCACCCGGCGATGAACGGCCTCGCTGTACGTCCAATTCAGCCGCAGCTGACCTCCTACAACAATCCCATTGATATCTAACAGGTAACGCCGATGCCCTCTTGGACTGCGGACAAGACCGCTGGATTCCTCGGCTAGAGCCAACAGCGATGATTGAAATACTTGATCGGATTGACCTAAGTAGTTGAAAATCACTTCCGCTTGAGGCATTTGCAACTGCAAAGGCTTTTCCAGATTTTTGCTTAGATAGCGCAGCACGCCATAGCCAAGACCCCGATTTGGGATAGTACGCAGTTGCTTTTTGATAGCCTGCAAAGCATCTCCAGGGTTAGAAGCTTCCTCTAAGCTCAACCGCACTGGGAAGATGGTAGTAAACCAGCCGACTGTACGCGACAAGTTTACATCGTCGAAAATTTCTTCGCGCCCGTGACCTTCCAAATCCACTAATAACGAATCCCCTGTCCACTGTCCGAAGGCTTGCACCAGCGCTGTGAGCAACACATCATTGATCTGAGTTCCATAAGCTGCTGGTACCTGCTGCAACAAAGCTTGAGTTTCTTCTTGAGAGAGGGTTACGGACACTGTGCTAACTGACGCTACAGTGTTGGCACCTCCAGAAAAATCCACTGGTAGAGGACAAACTGGTTTCCGTAGCTGGGTCAACCAATAATTCTCCTCTTGCTGGAGTTCTGATGAGTGGGCGTATTCCTGCAATCGTTGCGCCCACTGCTGGAAAGAAGTTGTTTTGGGTGGCAGTTGGATCGTCTCACCCCGGCTAATTTGCTCGTAAGCTGTCTGAAGATCCTCTAGTAAAATCCGCCAGGAGACACCATCAACAGCTAAGTGGTGGATGACAATCAACAGGCGATTCGGCTGGTTGTTACCTAAGGTAAAAAAGACAACTCTGACCAAAGGCCCTTCTGATAGGTTCAAGCTAGTTTGTACTTCGGCGGCGGCGGATTCTAAGGCGGCTTTTTGTGCATCGGGGGAGTGCGCCGACAAATCCAGGCAGGTAAATGGTACTACCTCATTGAAACTAGCATTGACTTGTTGACGAGCGTCGCCTTCTTGAATAAAACGCAGACGCAGTGCGTCGTGATGTCTAAGCAAGTGCTGCACGACTATTTGCAAAAGCTGTGGGTCTAAATCGGGCGGCACTTTTAACAAGACAGCTTGGTTACTGTGGTGCGGATCGAGGGGATTGTCTTCAAAAAACCAGTGCTGAATGGGGGTCAGAGGCACCTGTCCAATTACCATCCCCTGTTCTGCCTGGATAGTATGGGTAGTGCCAGCAAGAGCAGCTAATTGGGCAATTGTCGGAGCCTCGAAAAGCTGCTTGGGAGTTAGAGTCAGTCCGGCTTTGTTGGCTTTGGCGATTACCTGAATATTGAGGATAGAATCGCCGCCTAAATCGAAAAAGTTGTCGTGGATGCCCACTCTCTCAACGCGCAGGATTTGCGCCCAGATGCCAGCTAGCAGCTTTTCAACCGGGGTTTTAGCGGCCGTATATTCTAGGAGTTGTTCGCTAGTGGAATTCGGGGCTGGCAATTCCTGGCGGTTTACTTTGCCGTTGGGCAGCAGTGGCAAAGCCAACAGCCGCACAAAAGCTGATGGGATCATGTATTCCGGCAGCTTTTCTTGCAGGAAGTGGCGCAGGTTGCTAATTGTGAATGTCGATTCTGGGGACGGGACGAAATAAGCGACTATACGGCGATCGCTTACTACATCTTCTCGCGCCACAACTACAGTTTCCCGCACACCTGGGTATTGTTTTAACACCGCCTCGATTTCTTCCAGTTCTATCCGGAAACCCCGAATTTTCACTTGGTGGTCAATTCGTCCCAAAAATTCCAGGTTCCCATCTGGCAAGAAACGCGCCAAATCGCCAGTTTTGTAAAGGCGTGTATCAGCTTTAAAGGGGTTGTTGATAAATTTTTGGGCAGTTAGTTCGGGGCGATTTAAGTAGCCGCGAGCTAAGCCAGCGCCGCCGATATATATTTCTCCCGGTACGCCAATTGGTACGGGACGAAGATCGGAGTTTAGTAGATAAATCTGCGTGTTGGTAATAGGACGACCGATGGGAAGACGAATTAATTCTGGTGACTGGCAATGGTAGACGCTGCTCCAAACTGTGCCTTCGGTTGGGCCATATTCGTTAAACAAGGATGTTTTTGGAAGCTGTTCTAGGTGACGGGAAACTAATTCTTTTGGACAAAGTTCGCCGGCGACGATGACAGTACGCAGTGAAACAAGCTGTTCTGATTGAGCTTGTTCTAACAGGAGAGCGTAAAGAGATGGCAGACTTAAGAAATGGGAAATATGATGTTGACTAATTAAGCCGAGGATTTGTGACAGATCCCGTTGTACACCTTCCTGGGGAAGAACGAGCATTCCTCCTTGAGTAATACTCCAGAATATACCCGCGATTGAACTATCAAAGGCAAATGATGAAAGCAGCAAGAAGCGATCGCATGGTTCCCGATAGTAAGCTAAACGCGCACTGGTTGAGTGAACTAAATTTTGATGCGCGATCGCTACTCCTTTCGGTTTGCCTGTGGAACCGGAGGTATAAATAACATAAGCTAAGTTATCGGACTTGGCTTCATGGGTAAGATTTTCGTCGCTTTCTAAGGCAATATTTTCCCAATCTGCATCTAAGCAAATTACACTAGCTTGATGTTTGGGTAATTCAAGTAACCGCTGTTGAGTCAACAGCACTGATACTTGAGCATCCTCTAACATGAAGGCTAGACGCTCTTGGGGATAAGCTGGATCGAGGGGTATGTAGGCTCCGCCAGCTTTGAGGATGCCCAAAATCCCAACAATCATTTCTAGCGATCGCTCTACACAGATTCCTACTAATACCTCTGGTTTTACGCCTTGTTTCTGTAGGTAATGAGCTAATTTGTTCGCCCGCTGATTCAGTTCGCGATAGGTTAATTCTTGAGTGTCAAACACAACTGCAATGTTGTCTGGTGTTTGATTTACTTGGGTTTCAAAAAGCTGGTGAATGCACTGGTTTTGTGAGTAATCAGTTTGGGTATTGTTGAAGTCAACTAAAAGTTGCTGTCGTTCGCGATCGCTTAATATTTCTAACTGAGCTATCGATGCGTCAGGGTTGTTAGTAACGCTTTCTAACAATTTCACAAATTGCTCTGATAAGCGTTTGATATCTTCTAGAGCAAATAAGTTGCTATCGTAGTGAAATTCTGCAATTAAATCGTCCCTACGAATACAAGAAAGTTTGATTTTGAATCGTTCTATACAAGCATACTCTTTGTTAATTGTAAATACTTTGTTCTGGTTTGGCTCTCGTTCAAATTCTTCAAACTCAAAAGTAAACGGGAAAAAAGGTGTATCTAAATGATTTACCTGTTGTTGCCAAGTAAAATATTCTTGCCACTTATAGCCTTCATTGACAGAATTATCAACCAGTTCTAAAACTTTGCTGAAAGGTAAATTTTCTGACAAATGAGTTTGAATGGGTAAATATTTAGCAAACAACCCTAGTGCTTGCTGTAAATCCTCATATTTCCGCCCTTCATATGCTGTCCCGACGGTAATATCTGGATAGTCAATCAAACGCCACAGGAGAACTTGCCAGCAAGCCAATAAAAATTCTGAAACCGAAGTATCATTACCCACTAAGGTTTCTATAGCGGCTATCAAATTCTGAGGGATAGCTGCTGTCAAAACTTGCGGCTGAAATTCCGGATTTTCATAAATTTCATTCTCATAACTAAGCTTTAAATTTGACAACCCTGATAAATCTTTTTGATGCCAATATGCTCTTTCTAACTCTCCTTCTCCCTCAAGTAACTCATTCTGCCATTCAGCAATATCTGCATATTGCAGTGGTTCATCTGAGAATTCCTCGCCACGCAAACAAGCTGCATAGGCATCATTTATTTCCTGTACTAAATTTCTCAATGTCGCCTTATCTGCAAGCATTGCTGGTAAGGTTACCAGCAATATATACTTGTTTGACGATAGAGAAATCAGAGATAGATGTAAAAGGAAATCTTTCTCAAAATTTAACGGAGAACCTAGCGTTTCATTAAAAAGCGCCTCAACTTTCTCATCTTGTGTAGCAGGAGGTAAACCGCTTAAATCGTAGTAATTGATTGAGGGTGTAACACTATGAGTAATTACCTGGAAAGGAAGATCCATCCCGGATAGAGAACGGAAATTCGTGCGAAGAATTTCATGTCGATTTACTACCTCTTGTAAGGCAGTTTTTAAGATTTTTTTATCCAGCCCCTCGTTCAATAAGGTACATTGGACACGATAAGGTAGGCTAGAGTCAATTTGCTGTAATGACCATAGATGAGCTTGCTGAGGGGAAAGCCGATAACCTTCCACGATTTCATCTGGCATTTTTGTGTCTACGCTTTGCATATCTTTAACTCCTTTTCTGTACCCTATATTTCTGGATTAGTAAACGGTTCAGCCATTCCCACTACAACCTTGCGCGAACCTACAAAAGGTGTACGACTATGAGCGACTGACATATTATCTAACATCAATACGTCGCCTTCTTGCCAGGGAAAAATTACCCTCTCTTGCAGATAAGCTTCGCGAAGTTCATCTAATACAGATATTTCAATGGGAGAGCCATCACCGTAATAAGTATTATTGGGAAGGTCTTCTTCTTTAAACTCCGCCAACAATGTTTCGCGCATCGTTGGTTCTAGTGTGGAAACATGGAAAAAAGTAGCATGATTAAACCAGATATTTTCTCCAGTTCGAGGATGTTTGGCAACAGCTTGTCGGACTTGGCGAGTTCTGAGACGATCGCCACTTTTCCACTCAAATTCAATCCCATTACGACGGCAATATTCCTCTACCACAGTTTTATCTTCAGTTTGGAAAACTGTCTGCCAACTTAATCCAAATCCATCATTATAGTTTCGGACATACAAAACTTTTTTTTCGATAAAACGCTCTCTAATTTTTGGATTGATGCGCTGAAAAATATTTCGACAGTCAGCAATAGGGGTTTCTCCTCCCTGCTGCGGAGCTATAAGACAGCCAAAATATATTTTTAGAGGCCAAGTTAGCCAATAGGTTCCTTCGTTGTGTAAAAAGATGCTTTCTTCGGCGGGGTAATCAGTTGAAGTATAGATTTTGCCGCTGATTTCATGGCGTGGCGATGAGCGATCGCGATATTCCAGCAGTTCTCCGGTGGAAGTGGTTTTAATAAACTGGTTAAACAAATCCGTTGAATTTATATTAAAATTCCGAAAAAGTAAGGCTCTGTAGTTTAGTAACAGGGTTTTAACCGTTTCCTGGTTACTTGTAGCCCACTCTAATAAATTGACACCTGGGACGGCTGGTTTTACAAGTAGAGGAATGCTTTTACCAGGGAGTAGATCCTCAGTTTCAATTAACTCATTTTGGGAGAGGTTGAAGGGTTTGCGAGTAATCGACCTTTTATTAAAGGGAATTTGGGAATCTATTTTTTTCATAATCTATTACGCTCCGGAAGATTTTTAACCGCGAATTGCTTTTCTTTTGGCGGTTTTTAGCTTTTGTAAGCTGGTTGATTCTATTTGCTCTTGTTTGAGCAACAACGATGGTTTTTTATGTTCGTGCGCTTGGTAAGATTCAGTGGGTTCGTTGGCTAAAGTGGTAAGAGTTTGAAAATAAGTATGACCAATCTCTTCGATTTGCTGTTGGGATAATTCAGAGGTGTGGCACTTTAAGAAAAGTTTGATTTGAGATGTATTCACATTCAAACCAAAATCAGCTAATAAGGCGAAATCGGTCATTTCAAAGTGCATATCATCTAAAACCTGCAAATCGGTGAATGATTTTAGACGCTGGTAAACATGGAAATGAGTGAAGTTAAAACAAGTTTCAAAGAGTTGCTGTCTTCCTAAATCTTTCTGAATTTGAGCCATTGGATACCATCGGAAAGGTAATAATTCGCGCTCAGCTGCAAAAGCTTCGCGAATCAGGTCAAGCCAAGTACCTCCGGAAAGTTTCATCCGAAATGGCAAAGGAGTGAGGAAAAGTCCTAGAGAGCGATCGCTACCGCTGTCCGGACGACCATTGGCTGAAAGTATTGTTAAAATGTCCGATTGACCGCTCAAAGTTGCGATCGCTCTCAGGTGTGCGGCTACCAAAACGCTTTTGAGTGGAACAGCAGCAACCTGAGTCAGCTGCTTGAGCTTTTGGGAAATCTCTGCGCTGACTGGAATCTCTAGTACGCGAACCGCCTCTGTATTTGTTTGGGAAACAGAAGTGCGAGGTAATGTTGTCTTTGTGCTGTCACTGAGTTTTTGAATCCAATACCGTTTACATTCCTCCGACCGAAGCGCATTTTTCTGCAAAGCTACAAAATTTCGGAAAGCGATCGCTTCGTTCGGTAACGGCGGCGCAATTTCTTTACCCAGAAGGAAGAAATATTGCTCAAATAACTCTGTGAGTAACAATGCTACACTCCAACCGTCGAGAATCACATGGTGGAAGCTCAGCGTAAATTGAAAGGTAGCTTCACCACGGCGATGAACCTGAAAACGCAGTAGAGGAGGACAATTCCAATCAAAATTCTGTTTCTTTTCCGCTTCCATCCAACTAGCGATCGCTTCCTCTTGCTCGGCGGGTGAGAGGCGGCGCAAGTCTTCTATCTGCACAGGAATCTCCACCATCCGATGCACCAGTTGCAGCGGTTCAGAGAAGTTTGTCAGATCGAACGAAGTACGCAGTACAGGATGACGTGTTAACAATTGCTCGATAGCCGCCGTCAAAACCTGAAGGTCGAGAGGCGTTTGCAGGTGGAAGCTGAAGATGTCATGAAAGAGAGTAGAATCCTGGCTATAGGCACTGTGGAACAGCATCCCCATCTGAAGCATCGCCAGGGGATAGGCATCTTCCACATTTTCCGGCAAACTTAACCGATCTGCTGAGGAAATCAGGCTAAATGGTTCTGTTTCTGATATAGGTAAGCTGGATTCTGTCCGATTGGCGTGTTGAGCCAGTTCGCCTATCGTTTGATAACGGAATAGCTGTTCGATAGAAAAATCTATCCCGTGTTTCTGAGCTTGAGTGCGAACTTGGATACTCCGAATCGAGTCGCCCCCCAAGTTAAAAAAGTTATCATGAATGCCCACCGACTGCACGCCCAGGACTTGAGCCCAGATTTCGGTAAGCACCTGTTCAACAAAATTGCGCCCAGCGACAAAGGCGACATCCCGCTCAGGTGTGGCGACGGGGGTTGGCAATGCTCGCCGATCTACCTTACCATTCGGCGTTAGAGGTATGGCTTCGAGTAGTACGAAGGCGGCGGGTATCATGTAATTGGGCAATTGGTTTAGAAAGCTACGCAGTTCGCTGATAGTAATTGCTTGTTCTGGGTAAGGGACAACATAAGCTACCAAACGTTGTTCGCCAGAATTTTCGCCTTGGGTTACAACCAGCCCTTCGCAAACAGCAGGGTGTTGAGTCAACACCGCCTCAATTTCTCCTAGCTCAATGCGGAAGCCGCGAATTTTTACTTGGTCGTCAATTCGTCCTAAGTATTCAATGTCTCCATTGGCTAGATAACGTGCTAAGTCGCCAGTTTTGTACAGGCGTTCCGATTGTGGATTGTGGATTTTGAAGGGATTGGAGATGAACCGCTCCGAAGTCAGATCGGTACGGTTGAGATATCCCCGCGCCAAACCCGCGCCACCAACGTACATCTCGCCCGGAACTCCGATAGGAACTGGCTGCTGATGACTATCGAGTATGTAGATTTGCAAATCTGGAATTGGACAACCAATTACACTTCCGGAAACCAGATTCAGATCGGCAGCTGTCAGCAAACGATAGGTTACGTGTACGGTGGTTTCTGTAATGCCGTACATATTGACTAGCTGAGGAAACTGGTCGCCATGACGGTCAAACCAAGGCTTCAAGCTTTGGAGGTTTAAAGCTTCCCCACCAAAGATTACCAAACGCAAAGACAACGCCTGTGTCGGATTAGCCAATTCTTCTGCTCGAATTAGTTGGCGGAAGGCTGAGGGAGTTTGGTTAAGGACAGTTACCTGCTGCTTACACAATAAGTCGTAAAACAATTCCGGCGAACGACTCACCCAGTAAGGGACTACCACCAACCGCCCACCAAAAAGCAGAGCGCCCCAAAGTTCCCAAACAGAAAAATCGAAAGCATAGGAGTGAAAGAGCGTCCACACATCGCGATCGCTAAATTGATACCACGACTGCACCGCGTCAAACAGCCGGACGACATTCCCGTGCGGGATTAATACGCCCTTCGGCTGTCCTGTAGAGCCGGAGGTGTAGATAACATAAGCCAGGTTGTCAGTTGTCGTCTGAGTGACTGGATTAGCGTCGCTTTCTTGGGCAATGCCCCATGTATCCAAACAGACTACTTTAGCTTTAGATGTCGGTAAAGCTTCTACCAACGACTGCTGAGTTAACAGCACTGGCACTTGCGAGTTTTCTAGCATGAAGGCTAGACGCTCACTTGGATAGGCGGGATCTAAGGGAACATATGCGCCACCAGCTTTGAGAATGCCCAGTAGCCCGACTACTGTGTAAAGCGATCGCTCTACACATATCCCTACCAATGTCTCTGCACCGACTCCCAACGACTGGAGGTAGTGAGCGATTTTGTTCGCCCGCTGGTTCAGTTCCCGATAGGTTAACTGCTCGTCTTCAAAGACTACTGCGATCGCGTCGGGCGATCGCTCTACTTGCGCCTCAAACAGCTGATGCAAACACAACGAAGGCGGAACTAACAAAGTCTGATTTCTAGTCAGTCGTTGCTGACGTTCAGCTTCAGTCAGCAGCGGTAATTCCGAAATCCGGGCTTCCGGATTAGCAACAATACCTGCCAGCATTGTTTGGAAATTCCCCAACATCCGCTTGATGGTTGTGGCATCAAATAAGTCAGTGTTGTACTCTAACGATCCGATCAGTCCTTCCTCGGCGAAAGACATCGTTAGCGTTAAATCAAACTTAGCGATCGCGCTTTCCACCGCTAAAAAGCTGAGGCTCAAGTTTGGCAGCTTCAGCACCTCTTTTGGGGCATTTTGTAGCACGAACGCCACTTGAAATAGCGGGTGATAGCTCAAGTCTCGCTCTGGCTGAAGTTCCTCTACTAAATGCTCAAAAGGCAAGTCCTGATGGGCATACGCTCCTAAAGCTACCTCGCGTACTCGCCCCAACAACTCCCGAAAACTGGGGGTGCCAGAAATGTCAGTACGCATCACCAAGGTATTCACAAAAAAACCAATTAACCCTTCTATTTCCGCTCGGTTGCGGTTAGCAATTGGTGTGCCTACCAGGATGTCATCCTGCCGCGTGTAGCGGTACAGGAGAGCTTTAAACGCTGCCAGCAGAGTCATAAATAGGGTGACATTCTCCCGCTGCGAGAGTGCCTTCAGTGCCTCAGAAAGACTCGCTGGTAATACGAAAGATTGGCTGGCACCCCGAAAAGTCGAAACAGGCGATCGCGGTCGGTCAGTCGGTAACTGCAAGGCTGGCAAATTGCCCCTAAGCTGTTGCTTCCAGTAGGATAGCTGCGTTTTCAGCACTTCTCCCTGAAGCCATTGCCGTTGCCAAACAGCAAAGTCTGCATACTGGATCGGCAGTTCCGGTAACGGTGAAGGCTGACCGTCAACATAAACTTCGTAGAGTGCCGCTAATTCTCGGATCAGGACTCCAATTGACCAGCCATCAGAGACGATGTGGTGCATTGTAAACAGCAGCACATACTCTGCTTCGTCCAGATGGAGCAAAGTACCACGCAGTAAAGGTTCGCACCCTAAATCAAAGGGTTGCTGCGCCTCTAGCATCGCTTGCTTTTGGATCTCTGCATCTCGCTCACTTTTCGCCAGATGCCGCAGGTCTACAACAGGTAGAGTTAACTTTAAACTGGGGGCAATTACCTGAATCGGTTGCCCCTGGTGAGTTGCAAACGTGGTTCGCAAAACTTCGTGACGCTGGATCGCCTCATTAAAGCTCTGCTCCAATGCCGCTATATTCAGCGAACCCAAGAGTAGCACAGCAGCAGGAATATTATAGGTAAAGCGTCCCGGCTCCAATTGATCGAGAAACCACAATCGCTGCTGGGAAAAAGAGAGAACCGCAGGCTGCTGGCGATCGCGTCGAGGAATAACTTTAGACTCCTCAGTTCGCACAGCTTGTTCTCGCAATGCCTTAAGCACCAAGGCGCGTTTCTCTGGCGAGAGATTTTTTAGCCGTTCTAAGCGATCGTTAGTCGTCATTAGCAACACTCCTCGCCAGCTGGTCATATCCTGTTAACACGGGTAGCTTTGCAGCCGTCGCTATCTGATCGTCTAAAACTGCATCAATATCACTTTCAGTAGTGAGTGGATTTGCCAACACTGCACGCAACGCCACAATAGATTTACCTTTCCCGTAGCAAGTGGTATCTAATGTTGTCCGCGAAACAAATGTATGACCAGCCTGTCGCTGAGCATTCTGAAGCAGTTCATTAAATTGATTAATTGATTGTTGGTCGGCTTCAGTTAACTCGCCTTTAGCAACTTTCTGTCGCCAAGGTTCGGGAATGTAGCGATATAGAAGAATATTAATTTCCGGCTCTACCAGCAATTCAAATTCAGGTCGCAGACAAATTAAATTTGCCATGTATTGAGTTTTCTGGATACCGCTATCAATCAAAAATTCATAACCCTGATGTCCGATAATATTCAGCGCCGCTTGTAGAAATAAACTGTTTCCCGGACGAGAGCCTTCTAAGGTGCGCTTTCCTAAATCAATTGACCCTTTGCGGACAGTATAGCGAGCTGTTTTTTCGATAACATTTGCCATTTGGGGATTGCGGAAAAACACCATACCAATTCCCATTGGCAGATACATTTGTTTATGTCCGTCGATGGTGACAGAATCCGCTTTTTCGATGCCAGCTAGTTTATGTTGGTGTTGCTTTGAAAAAAGAACTGGCCCACCCCAAGCCGCATCTACATGAAAGTGAACATTTGCGTTTTGGGCAATCTCCGCCATCTCTAAAAGTGGATCTACCGCTCCCGAATCCGTACACCCAGCAATACCCACGATGGCGATAATAAGTTGGTTACGGGCGCGACACTCGGCAACAGTTCGCCGTAGAGCGAGTAAGTCAATCCGATGGTTACGATCTACAGGGATTTTTATCAAGTTGCGATCGCCAATGCCCATCATCCCCGCTGCCTTCTCAAAAGAGTAGTGCATCAAGGTAGAGCCAATAATTACCGCTTCCTTGTAGCCATAAAAATTTAGAGCCGCTGGTAAGCCTTCATTTTCAACCCCAGTAAAATCATCTTTTGACCCTAATGAAGCGTTACGAGCGCACCACATTGCTGTTATATTTGCCAGAGTCCCGCCAGTTGCGATCGCGCCCAAGGTACTCTCGCTTTCTTGAATATGTTGATGATAGAAATCATCAGAAAATTTGTAAATCAATCGGTGCATCATCGCTAAAGCCTGACGTTCGCAAGGGCTAAAAGCTTTTGAAGTTTCTACCTTAACGACGTTTTGATTCATGGCTGCGATCAGCTTCCCCAAGGGCAGGACAAAATGGGGCAGTGCCGAGGTCATGTGACCGATATATCGT
This sequence comes from Trichocoleus sp. FACHB-6, assembly GCF_014695815.1. NCBI lineage: Bacteria > Bacillati > Cyanobacteriota > Cyanophyceae > Leptolyngbyales > Trichocoleusaceae > Trichocoleus > Trichocoleus sp. FACHB-6. The sequence continues at coordinate 103,835 of NZ_JACJOY010000072.1, read as the reverse complement.
GGGGAGGATGTATGAATTGAATGGGCAACTACACTTTCAGTCAAGTAATCGATATAATCTCCCACATCAGAAGGCTCGACCGGAATTTTACTATCGGTAAATTTTTCGACTATTGAATCCAGCTCAATATCAGTGCTGACGTTTTTAGTATGCAGAAAACTTTGCGCGATCGCTGTAATTCGGGCTTCTATTTCTGTCTGGGTTCCATCTTCGGAAACCGAAAATAATTCCATTAATTGGCTTTCGACTTGCTCCAAGTTGCGTTCAGAAGATAGTTTTTCATTTGGTAAGCTTGGCACTTTAATTGTTTCTTTCATCTAAAGACACTTCCTTTTCAAGCTAAAACTACAAGATTTATAAGACTTACAGGAAAAATCTACGTTGAGGGGCGTGGCATTTGAGGTAATAAAACCAAACGCTAATATTAGGTTTTTTGGGTTTTATTACCTCAACATACTTGCTAATCTCCCTCATTTTGACAATCAATTAAAATCTTCTGTATTTCGTCTTCCTCTAGTCCTTCCAATTGGTCTAGCATTTCATCGATATCTGTGGAACTTGATACCAAAAGAGCTTCTTCCACCATCTCAGCTAAATTCTTAATTGTGGAAGACGCGAAAAAATTTCGCAATGATATATCTACACCAAAATTGGTCCGTACCCGCGATAACAGCTGCGTTGCTATCAGAGAATGACCCCCTAAATCGAAGAAATTGTCATAAATTCCCGCCTGTACCCCTAGGACTGCGCTCCAAATTTCGGCAAGTTCTTTTTCAGTTTGAGTTTGCGGGGCTACAAAAACTGTTTCCCGTTCGGCTGAGAAAGTTTCTGGTGCTGGCAGTGAATTGCGATCCACTTTTCCGTTGGGCGTTAGCGGCAAGGCAGGAAGCATTACGAAAGCTGATGGCACCATGTACTCTGGTAGCTTCTCTTTGAGAAATTGGCGCAGCTGGCTCGATTTTGAATTGATGAGTTGGTCGTCAGGAACAACATAAGCTACCAGCCGCTTGTCACCAGTCTCGTCCTCCCGTGTCAGAACTACCGCTTCTCGAACTGCTGGGTGTTGAACCAACAACGCCTCGATTTCGCCGACTTCGATGCGATACCCCCGAATCTTCACCTGATGGTCTAGACGACCGAGGAACTCAATATCCCCAGTGGGCAGGTAACGCGCCAAGTCTCCAGTTTTATAAAGGTGGTCTGAAGAAACTAAAAGGGAAGAATCTTTTGACTTTTGACTTTTGATTGCCTGATTAAAAGGGTTAGGAATAAATTTCTCGGCGGTCAGTTCAGGCTGGTTGAGGTAGCCGCGTGCTAAGCCATCACCGCCGATGTATAGCTCTCCCGGTACGCCAATTGGGACAAGTTGCAAGTTGCTGTCCAGCAGAAAATAACACGTATTGGCAATCGGGCGACCGATGGGAACGCAAGAATCAAGCACGTTTTCTGTTGTGTCGTACCAAGTAACATCAGCAGACACTTCAGAGGAGCCATAAAGGTTGATCAGTCGGCTTTGAGGCATCCTCTGGCGAAAGCGTTGACAAAGTTCAACACTAAGGGCTTCGCCACTGCTAACCCAATACTTCAGTTTGGGAAGGCGGCTGGACAAATCGGCGAACGTGTCTAAGATGACACGCAGCAAAGACGGAACTAAGACGATGCGCGTGACCTGCTGTTCAGAGAGAGTTTGTACTAGCTGGCACGGATCTTTTACAACTTCATCAGCAATGATTACTGTTCGCAACCCGTGTAGTAATGGGGCAAAAATTTCCCAGACAGAATCTACAAAGTTTAAAGAGGTTTTTTGGCAACAAATATCATCTGTGTTGAAGGGATAGGCTGCCCAGTAACAGCGATTGACTGCGCCTTGGTGCCGGCCGAGGACACCCTTGGGAGTTCCGGTGGAGCCAGAGGTATAAATGACATAAGCTAGATTGTCAGATGTCACTCGGTTAGTAGGGTTTTGAAAGCTTTCTTGGGCAATGTTCCTGTCCCAGTCGGTATCTAGGCACACAGAACGGCAGGATGAAGGAATTTTGTCAGAATATCGATCTTTGAGTGCAGAATGGGTTAGTAAAACTGACACTTGAGCATCGTTGAGCATGAAAGCTAGACGATCACTGGGGTAGGCGGGATCTAAGGGAACATAAGCTGCTCCAGCCTTGAGAATGCCGAATATGGCGATGATAGTATGGAGCGATCGCTCTACGCTAATGCCAACTAATTCCTCTGTTCCCACGCCCAGCCGCAGCAGGTAGTGCGCTATTTTATTAGCCTGCTCATTTAGCTCCCGGTAAGTCAGTTTTTCGTCTTCAAAAACGACGGCAATGGCATCGGGTGTGCGTTCTACTTGAGCTTCAAACAGCTGATGCAAACATTGTTTCGGGTAATCTGCCTTTTGGTTGTTCCACTCAACTAGCTGTTGATGCACTTCCGCTTCTGTTAACAGCGGTAAGTCACATAAGCGCTGTTGGGGATTGGTTGCCATGCCTGCGAGTAAAGTTTGAAAATGACTTAGCATCCGGATGATCTCGGCGGCATCAAAGCGGCAGCAATCGTACAATATCCTCAGCTCCAACTCTGAACCTGGGATGGCAAATACAGTTAGGGGATAATTCGTTTTTTCAAAAACAGTAAAATTCTGAATTTCTAGATTGACTTTCCACTCCTGTAAAATTCGATCTACCGGGTAGTTCTCAAACACTAAAATGCTCTCGAACAAAGGTTGACCTCGTGGCACTTCGCTCCACCCTTGCACCTCTACCAGGGGGCTGTACTCGTACTGACGCATCTCCACCAGTTGAGCCTGAAGTTGCTTGAGCCAAGCCAACAGAGGCTGTTCCGGCTTTACTTGTACCCGCACGGGCAGGGTATTGATCAACAGCCCTACCATAGACTCGGCTCCTGCTAAGTCGGCTGGACGACCAGAGACGGTAGCTCCATAAACTACGTCGTTCTCGCCGCTTCTTCGACTCAGAAGCAACGCCCATGCTCCCTGAACTAGGGTATTTAGGGTTAGTTGATGCTGTCGTGCCAAGGATTGCAGGGCTGCTGTGGTAGTTGACGAAAGCTGAAGCACTTGTTGATTGCAGTCTTTTTGGAGGCGGGAGCTAACATCTAACCCTAAGCGTTTTGTGAATGGATTAAATCCCTTGAGCTTTTCTCGCCAGAATGCTTCGGCTTTTGACAAGTCTTGCTGCTGTAACCAAGCGATGTAGTCCCCATAGCTACTGATGGGCAAATCTGGCTCCTGTTGTCCCTGAGAAAGGGCTGCGTAAATTTCAACGACTTCTTTGAGTACCAATGCTGTTGACCATCCATCCAGAATTAGATGGTGCTTGCTCCAGATGAATTGGTAACTTTTTTCGCCAAGTTGCAGCAAATTCAAGCGCATTAAAGGTGCTTCGGACAGGTCGAAGCCTTGACGATCTATTTCTAGCAAGGTTTGAAGATGTTCTTGCTGTTCTGAGGGAGAAAGCTTTTGCAAATCATGCTGCACCAGCGGCACTTTAATATGTTGATGTACGACTTGCAATGGCTTTTCCAGGTCTTCCCAATGAAAGCTAGTACGCAAGGCGGGGTGACGAGCTATGACTTTCTGCCATGCCTGCTCGAAAGCAGAAACATCAAGATAACCCTGCAAGCTATAGTGCAACTGTAGGAAATATACTCCAGATTCGGGGGTATACAAACTGTGAAAAAGTATGCCCTGCTGTGCTGGTGATAGTTCGTAAATATCTTGAAGATTTTCTACTTTCATTTGGCTTTCTTCTCACTGGTGCGGTTGATTTTGGCAAGCAACTTGTCCAGGTCTTTTTGATTCAGTTGGGCTTTTGGGAAGTCAGTTGGGGTGTAGCCTCCCGCTTCGGCAGATTGGCAGTGAGCAATGAGCGACGCGCAAGCTGTGAGAAATTTTTGCGCTAGGCTTGACACAGTTGAATGTTTATGTATTGCGGCGCTGTATGTCCAATCTAGTTGCAGCTTTCCGTTGACAACAAAGCCAGTGATATCCAGTAGGTGAGGGCGCTTTCCTTGGGGACTCCGCGCCGCGCCGCTCGATTCTGGGGCTAAGCTAAACAAAGAGGACTGTTGTAAAGCTGGGTCAAACTGGCCCAGGTAGTTGAAACAAACTTCCGGTTGAGGAAGCTGGCGCGATCGCTCTTTTACTGATGTGTCTGCCTGGAGATATCGCAGCACACCGTAGCCAATTCCTCGATTTGGAATCTGGCGCAATTGCTCTTTGATAGCTTTGAGTGCCTCTCCCGGTTCAGACGCTGCTTCTAACTCCAATAGCACCGGGAATAAAGTCGTGAACCAGCCGACCGTGCGCGACAAGTCCACATCCTTGATAATTTCCTCTCGGCCGTGACCTTCAAGATTAACTAAAAGCGATCGCTGTTGAGTCCAATCCGCAAAAGCCTGCACCAGTGCTGTCAGCAACACATCATTCACCTGCGTTTGATACGCCGATGGCACCTCTTTTAACAGTGCTTGCGTCTGGGACTCACTCAACGATACCGAAACCGTGCGAGCTAACCCCACCGTATTCGCGCCCCCTGGAAAGTCCACAGGCAAATGCGATCGCTGACGGGGAGCTAACCAATAATCTTGCTCTTTTCGTAGTGTGGTTGATTGTGCATACTCCTGCAAGCATTCAGCCCACTGCTTGAAGGCGGTTGTCTTCGCTGGCAGCTGTATCGTTTCATTCCGGCTTAACTGTTCGTAAGCTGTTTGCAAGTCTTCCAGCAAAATCCGCCAGGAGACGCTATCAACAGCTAAGTGGTGGATAATCAGTAACAAGCGGCTCGGTTTAGAAGTCCCCAAGTTAAAGAGCGTTACCGCCATCAACGATCCTGCTGACAGATTCAGACTAGCTTGCTGTTCCCCAGCCGCAGCTTCAATAGCTCCGGTTTGTTCGCTGGGTGAGAGGGTCGATAAATCCAGCACAGTTACTGGCACTACTCGCTGATAATCAGTATTAACAGCTCGCCAACCCGATGCTTCTGGAATAAACCGCAGACGCAGAGCATCGTGATGTTTCAGCAAGTGCTGCACCACTTGCTGTAATAGGTTGGGATCTAAATGCTGTACTTGCAGGAGAATAGCTTGATTCCAGTGATGCGAATCGGGTAAATTTTGCTCAAAGAACCAGTGCTGAATCGGGGTAAGAGGAACAAACCCAGTCACCAGACCTTGTTCAATTTCGATGGTTTGGGCGATATCCGCCACTGCTGCTAATTGGGCAATCGTCGGATACTCAAATATTTGCTTGGGGGTCAGCCGCAAGTTTGCTTTATTGGCTCTGGCAATTACCTGAATGCTGAGAATGGAATCTCCGCCTAATTCAAAGAAGTTGTCATAAATACCCACTTGCTCTAAACCCAAGATTTGCGCCCAAATTTCCGCCAACACCTTTTCCTGGGGATTGCGAGGTGCGGAAAAACCTGGATTAAATTCTGGCTTAGTCGCGTCCGGTGCTGGCAGGTTTTTGTGGTCTATTTTGCCATTAGGTGTTAGGGGCAAGGCTTTGAGCAGTACGAAGGCAGAAGGCACCATATACTCAGGTAATTTCTGCTTCAGAAAGTTACTTAGGTCGCTGATGGTAGCGGTATGGGAATCCGGAACAACATAAGCGACAAGACGTTTCTGATCCGGCTCATCTTCTCGCGCCAGTACGACAACTTCGCGCACTTTTGGATGTTGACTCAGCACGGCTTCAATTTCCTCTAATTCGATGCGGAAGCCATGCAGTTTGACTTGACGGTCTAGGCGACCCAAAAATTCTAGGGTGCCATCTGGTCGGTATCTTGCTAAGTCACCAGTTTTGTATAGTCGTTCTTGAGAAGGCTGATTAAAGGGGTTGGGTATAAATCGCTGGGCGGTTAGTTCGGGTTGATTTAGGTAGCCTCTGGCTATGCAATCACCGCCGATGTAGAGTTCGCCCGGTACGCCTATCGGCACGGGTTGCTGATGGGTGTCTAGTAAATAAATCTGGGTGTTGGCTAGGGGACGGCCTAAAGGAACGGTTGCTCTACTCGCCTCGGTTGGCAAGCTTTTTACTGAATAGGTAAGTACGCCAATGGTGGTTTCGGTCGGGCCGTAGTGGTTGAGAATCTGACATGGGGAGTGTTGTCGCACCTGTGAGATCAAATTCCAGCTGACGGCTTCACCTCCCAAGATTAGACACTGACGGGGCAGAATTTGCTCTGGATGGGAGGTTGTTAGCAGGGCTGCTAGGTGGGTTGGGACTATCTTGAGACAGTCAATAGGATGGCGGCGGCAGTATTGGGCTAGTGCTACTGGGTCGGTAGCTCGTTCCTGAGAGATGATATGCAGGCATCCCCCAGTACACAGGGCTGGGAAGATGGCTGTGTTGCCGAGGTCGGCGGCGATGGTGGAAACGGTGGCGAAGCTGGCACCACTTGGCAGTACCAATTTTTCTAGGATGGCGTTGAGATAATTGAGAAGTTGCCGATGCTCAATAGCAACTCCTTTGGGCTTGCCAGTGGAGCCGGAGGTGTATATGACGTAGGCTAAGTTTTGGGCGGTGGTATGGCTGATGGGGTTGGAGTGGTCTTCTTTAGCGATCGCATCCCAATTATCCAGACGCACTACTTGCGCTTGCGGTTGAAGTTCAATAAGGTGCTGTTGTGTTAACAGGATGGTTGCCTGTGCTTCTTGCATTCGCAAGGCTAAGGCTTCTTTGGGTAATGCCGGCTCTAAAGGTAAATATGCTCCCCCTGCTTTGAGAATTCCCAGCAAACCGATGATCAGTTCTGGGGATCTTTCCAGGTGCAGGGCGACGATAATTTCGGGTTTAACTCCGAGTCGCTGTAGGTAATGAGCAAGTTGATTGGCTTTAATGTTGAGTTCGGCATAGGTGAGTTGCCGATCTTCAAACACAAGGGCAATGTTGTTGGGTGTAAGCTGTGCCTGTGCTTCAAACCAGTGGTGAAGACAGGAATAGGGGGGAGGAGCGGTTTTGTTGTTGTTAAATTCGACTAATAGTTGCTGTCGTTGGCTGCTGTTGAGGATTTCTAATTGCGCGATCGCTACTTCTGGATTCTCAATGGCATGGGTTAGCAAGGTTTGAAATTGTGCCCCTAACCGCTCGATTTCTTCTGTCTCGAATAAGTTAGCGTCATAGTGCAATTCTGCTGTCAGAGAATCATTCTGCTCTTTTACAGAAAGTTTTACTTTGAATCGGTCGATGCAGGTGTAAGACTTGTAAATGGAAAATAATAGGTCTGCCGCAGAATATTGAGGCGGCTGGGATTCAAATTCAAAGCAAAAGGGGAAAAACGGTGTTTCTTTATTCGGGGTGTTACTTTTAACAAGATATTCCCAATTAAAGGATTCTTGCCATTTCAAAGCATCGCTGGTTATCTTGTTAAGCTGCTGCCACACTTCATAAAATGTAAGTTCTCCCTGCAAACAGCCCTGGATTGGTAGATATTTTGCCAGCAAGCCTATTGCAGGTTCTAACTCTGCATGGTTTCTGCCAGCACAAGCAATTCCTATCTCAGATTTACCCGTAATACGCCACAGTAATATTTGCCAGCAAGCCTGTAAAAAGCTAGAAACAGTATATATCTCTTTATTCGCTAAAGCTGCAATTTTTGTCTTTATGTCAGTATTTAATTCTAAAGAAATAGACTCTGGTTTAAATACTGATTCTATCAACGGTTTTTCATTGGGAAGCGTATTTTGGATAAAGTTTAAATCCAAATTGCGCCAATACTCTTTTCCCGTTTCTGCCTCTTCAGCTTCAAACAGCTCATTTTGCCATGCCGCAATATCTGCATATTGCAAAGGTTCGTCACCCAAAGGACTATTCTGGATACAAGCTGCGTAAGATTGGCTAATTTCACCTACTAGATTATTAATTGCTATCCTATCTGCACAAAGAGCTGGTAAGCCAAGTAGTAAAATATGCTTTTCCGGGGAAATAATTGCTAAAGATACTTGTAAGATTGAGCCATGAGATAAATCGAAAGGATGCTTTTTGGCTTCTTGAAAAAGTACCTCTAGTTTTGCTTCTTGTTCCTCAAATTTTAACTGCTTTAAATCACACTTGTTAACTTCTGGTAAATTGCGATCACTTATTACTTGTAAAGCAATTGATATCCCGCTTAGGCAGCAAAAAATTGTCCGGAGTATCTCATGTCTTTCTACAACCTTTTGTAAAGCTGCCTCTAGGACTTTTATCTTGAGATTTCCTTCTATTAAAACAGCACAATGAACCCGATAAGGCTGACTCTGGTTTTGCTGTAACAACCACAAATTTTTTTGCTGCGGGGAAAGCTCAAACCCCTCTATAGATAATTCTTGCATATCCTTAAGCTCCGCTGTTTTGATTAGTAAAAGGTTCTGCCATCCCTACTACTACTTTTCGGGAGCCAACAAACGGCATACGTCCATGAGCCGTTAGCATATTATCCAGCATCAATATATCTCCTTCTTGCCAAGGAAATATAACTGTTTCCTGCTGATAAATTTCCCGAATTTCATCTAAAACAGAAGTTTCAATCGGAGAGCCATCACCGTAATAAGCATTACGAGGTAAATCTTCCTCTTTAAATGTTGCCAGCAGGGATTGATAAACTTCTGGATTTAGGCTTGAGACGTGAAACAAATGAGCTTGATTGAACCACACCAGTTCGCCAGTTTTGGGATGGGTGGCGACAGCTTGGCAAACCTGACGAGTTCTTAGCTGATTTCCCTTCCAATCAAACTCAATTCCCTTACTCCGGCAATAATTTTCTACTTCAGTTTTATTTGTTGTTTGAAAAACATTTTGCCAGTCAAGGTCTAGTTTATCACCATAATTGCGGACATACATCACTTTTTTCTGAATAAATTTATTTTTAATTTTATTATCAATGCGTTCAAAAACCTTACGACTATCGGCAATCGGTGTCTCTCCTTTCTGTTCGGCAGATTTGACGCAAAAGAACCAAATTTTTAACGGCCATTCTAGGGAATAAGCCATCTCATTATGTAAAGGAATAACTTGGGTGGCAGGATATTCAGTTGACGTATATATGTTGCCGCTTACTTGAGTTCGGGGTGTTGACCGATAGGAGTATTCAAGTAATTCTCCGGAAATTGCTTGGATAAATTGCTCAAATTCGGGTAATTCTTTAAGATCAAACTTCCGAAACAGTAAGCCACCATGTTCTAATAACTGTGTCTCGATCCATGAGCGATTATTTGTTGCCCAAGTAATCAAATTCAACCCATCTACCGCTGGCTTAATTACTAAGGGTAGAGGATGTTCAGGCTGAAAGCACTCTATCTGAATTAATTTCTCTGGGGAGATGCTGACGGTTTTTCGCCTGACATTGCTTGGCTTCATCGTGTTGAGATTTGTAGATTCTTTCATCAGTGGTTATCCCGTTCTAATTGTTCAGTTGCAACGCTAATCGTCTTGCGCCTGACATTTCCTATTTTTTGGCGGCGAACCGCTTGGAAATCTTTCTGTTTCAGAACTTGTTGTTGTTTGTCGCCTTCTATCAGTGCTTCTTTAAGGGCGCAGATATTAGCATCAGGTTGTTCCAAAACGCGGTGTAGTAGAATTTGGAAATGTTCTAAAATTTGAGCGATCGCGTCCGGCTGAAAGCGGCAAGAATCGTATAAAATTTGCAGCGACAAGTCCGGTAACAGAACTCTGACAGTCAGAGGATAATTATTTTTTGAGGAAGAGCGAATATTGCCAAATTCAAATTCTCGGAAGCCTTGGCGTAAGGATGGATCTACTGGATAGTTTTGGAAGACAACAATATTTTCAAATAGAGGCAAGTCCCTTGGCATATCGCTCCATTTGTGCAACTGCACTAAAGGAGTGTGTTCGTATTGACGGGCTTCAACTTGCTGGAACTGAATTTTCTTGAGCAAAGAGACAAAAGAATCTTCAGGAATCAGTTGTACTCGCACTGGCAGAGTATTAATAAAAACCCCGACAATTGATTCCGAACCTGCGAGGTTGGGCGGACGGCCGGAAACGGTGCTACCAAAAACTACATCTTCGGCACCACTATAGTGGTTCAGCAGCAACGCCCAAGTTCCTTGAATTAAGGTATTTAGAGTTAATTGATGCTGTTTGGTAAACAGTAGTAAGGCGGTGGCGGTGGCTTCTGAAAGCTGGATTTGCTGTTTATTTTCGCTTTCTTTTAAGCTGGGCAATTTTTGGGAAACCGGATTGATTTCTAGGGGGGTTGGTGTTGTGAAACCTTTGAGCATTTGCTGCCAAAATACCTCAGCTTTGGATAGATCCTGCTGCTGTAACCATGCAATGTAGTCCCGGTAAGGACGGGGGCGTTTGGGATTTAAGTCTTGTCCCTGAGAGAATGCTTGGTAAAATGCGATCGCGTCTTTGAAAACGATGGGCATAGACCACCCATCTAGCAATAGGTGATGATGGCTCCAGATGAATAGATTGGTGTTGTCGGTCAGCTGGATTAAAATTAGGCGCATCAGGGGTGCTTGCGACAAATCGAAGCCTTGACGATCGCGCTTTAGAACAGCTTCCAGCCGTTCCTGGTCGGTTAGAGATCCCCGCCAATCTTGCTGTTCCCAAGGTAATTCCACTTGTCGATGGACGACTTGAAGCGGTGTATCAATTTCTCCGTAAAAAGAGGTTCGCAGAACTGGGTATAAGTCTACAACTCGCTCCCAGGCTTGCTTGAAGGCTGAGATATTTAAGTTTCCCTTGAGGGTGCAGCTAAACTGTTCGCAATAGATTCCAGAGTCGGGATCGTAAAGGGTATGAAAGAGCATCCCCTGTTGTATAGGCGAAAGAGGGTAAATATCCTCTATCTGCGATTGGACAAACAACTCATCAAGTGTTTGCTGATCCAGTTTTGCTAATGGGAAGTCAGATGGAGTATAGCCTCCAGCTTCCGGAGATTGGCAATGGGCGATAAGCGATCGCAATGCCTCGATAAACCCTTGCGCCAAAGCCTCAATTGTGGATTGGTGATGAACACTCTGGCTGTAAGTCCAATCTAGTTGCAACTGACCGCCAACCACAAAACCGTTGATTTCTAAGAGTTCGCTGCGATTGTCTCGCAAACTGCGTTCTATCCCACGAGGTTCTGAAGACCAGTTAAATAGAGGTGATGAAAGCGTCTGGTCAAACTGACCCAAGTAATTGAAACACACCTGGGCTTGAGGAAGCGATCGCAGCGATTCGACTATAAAAGGATCATTACTCAGATAGCGCAGAACACCATAGTCTATCCCTCGATTGGGAATGCTCCGCAACTGCTCTTTGATAGCTTTCAACGCTTCCCCAGGATCAGAATCTCCCAACAGCAACACTGGAAAAACTGATGTAAACCAGCCCACAGTACGGGACAAGTCTACATTGTCAAAAATTTCCTCCCGTCCGTGACCTTCTAAGTTAACAAGTAGCGACTGTTCTCCCGTCCACTGTGCAAATGCTTGCACCAACGCCGTTAACAACACATCATTAATCTGGGTGCGATAGGCAGCAGGCACCTTTTGCAGCAAAGCTTTGGTTTCTGCAACACTCAGGGAAACTGATAAAATCCGGGCGGAACCTACTGTATTAGACCCCCCAGGAAAGTCCACGGGTAGACGTGAAACCGATTTGCTCTTTTGTGCTAACCAATAATCTAGTTGCAGCAAAGCGGTACTGCGAGCATACTCAAGCAACTGTTGCGACCATTGCTTGAAGGAGGTTGTTTTCAATGGTAAGGCAAGCGTTCCTGTGTCGTTGGCATTCGCTTTTGTGTTCTGCTGATAGATTGTCTGCAAATCCTCAACTAAAATTCGCCAAGAAACGCCATCTACCGCCAGGTGGTGAATTATTAACAGCAGGCGACTTGTTTTTTCACCCAGCTTAAAGAAAGCTGCTCGTATCAGAGGCCCTTGCGATAGGTTTAAGCTGCTCTGTAGTTCAGTGGCGGCTGCCTCCAGAGTGAATTTTTGCTTTTCTGCTGGCAAGTCTGACAAATCCACATAGGAGAAAGGCACCAAATCATCAGAATTGGCATTAATTTGTTGCCAACCAGACTCAGTTTGTATAAACCGCAGGCGGAGAGCATCGTGATGGATTGACAACTGCTGCACAGCCCGTTCTAACAGTTTCGGGTCAACATCTGGCTGCACTTCTAGCAACAGAGATTGATTCCAGTGGTGCGGGTCAAGTAAATTTTGCTCAAAGAAGCTGTGTTGAATGGGTGTAAGTGGTAGCGAACCCACAACTAAACCTTGTTCTGCCTGAATTGCCCCAGTTGTGTCAGCGACCGTTGCCAAGTCTGCAATTGTCTGGTGCTGAAACATTTGCTTCGGGGTCAGCTGAACTCCTGCTTGATGAGCTTTGGCAATCACCTGAATGCTGAGAAGAGAATCGCCGCCTAATTCAAAAAAGTTGTCATGGATGCCTACCCGCTCGATACCCAAAACCTGCTCCCAAACCTGAGTTAAGATTTCCTCAACGGGAGTGCGAGGCAACATAAACGTTTCTTGGGGTGCTAACCGCGTTTGATCCGGTGCTGGTAAAGCTCGACGGTCTACTTTGCCGCTGGGTGTCAGCGGTAGAGTCTCTAACAGCACAAACGCAGATGGCACCATATACTCAGGTAGCTTCTGTTTCAGAAAGCTGCGAAGCTGCGATACTACGCTTTGCACTTGGTTATCCGGACTCGGAACAACATAAGCTACCAAACGCTTTTGGTTTGATACATCCTCCCTGAATGCGATCGCAGTTTCTCGTACAGCTGGGTGTTGACTCAGTAGAGCCTCAATTTCTCCAAGTTCAATCCGGAAGCCACGAATCTTTACTTGGTGGTCAATGCGTCCCAAAAATTCAATATTTCCATCGGGAAGCCACCTTCCTAAATCTCCTGTTTTATAAATTAAATCTTTATTAGTACCAGGCAAACATTTTGCAGTATTTGGAAAAGGATTAGGAACAAAGTTTAACTGGGTACTTTTTTCATTTTTCCAATACCCCACACCAACACCAAATCCCGATACGCAAATCTCCCCAGGAACCCCAACGGGTAACAACTGCATTTTGCGGTCAAGAATATAGATATTTAAGTTAGCTAAGGGTTTACCAATTGAAACTGTTCGTTCCTCTAAAGGCTTGTCTATTATCAACTGAGTGATATCATCAGCCGCTTCAGTAGGGCCGTAAGCATTGACAACTTTAATTGCGGGATACAGACTAAGCCACTGATTTACCATCTCTACCGACACAGATTCTCCCGTCACCATCATCCACTTCAAATCTGGTAACAGTCTTTGGTCGTTCGACAGTTGGGAAATATATTCTAGTAAGCTTCTTAAAACAACTGGGACGATTTCAATAATAGTAACTTTTTTATCTTTGATATCATGAAACAATTTCTCTGGATTGCAGACTGTTTCCGTGTCTACAATAACTGTCGTCCCACCAATTAAGATTGGCGCTAAGAATTGCCATACAGAAATGTCCGATGAAGCCGGGGCGCTTTGCAGGAATCTCAAGTTTTCTGTAAGATTTAAAGCATCAAATTGGGCATAAATATGATTAATAGCGCCGCCATGTCTGATAATTGCACCTTTAGGAAATCCAGTTGAACCGGAAGTATATATCATGTAAGCAGCATCGATTCCCCGATTAATAGCATCTATCGCAGTCGGTAAATGCTGGAAATCGCTTTGCTGATATAAATTTACTCCGGTTATTTTTTGGTTGCACTCATCAGGAATCGCATCTAGGCAAATAATTGATTGTAAGCAAGAACATTCAGATATAACTTCCGGCAATATATTCAGAGATGAAGACTCTGTTAATAGAACCTGAACTTCGCTATTCAATAGCATATATCTGATTCTATCGGCTGGATAAGTTACATCAATAGGTACGTAAGCTGCGCCAGCTTTTAAGATAGCCAGTATTGCTATTAAATAATTTGGATTGCGTTCCTTTAAAATTCCAACAAAGCTACCATTTGTGATTCCCAGTTTACGCAAAAATAAAGCAAGCTGATTTGCCTGATCGTTCAGTTCGCAGTATTTTAATTGAGTGTTTTCAAAAACTACCGCAATTCGATCCGGTGTTTTTTCTACTTGTTCTTCAAATAAAGCGTGAATTGTTTTAGTGACGGGATAAGATTTGGCATTATCATTAAACTCTTCTAATAATTGCTTTCTGTCGGCTGCTGTTAGAAAATCAAGCTGGGCTAGAGGAATATTTATGTCACCAAGCGCGATTTCAAGAATGTTGATATAGTGCGCGATCGCTTGATTGATAGTTTCCTCTTTGAAAAGAAGTGAACTGTACTCAACTTTTCCTTTTAAGCGATTCTCACTAACTACAAAAGAAAATGTAATATCGTTTTTCGTTTCTGCCAAGCTAGGCTGATTGTGAATGTTCTCTAGCAAGATGATGATGTCAAAGATTGAACATCGACTCTCACTTTGTGGCAGCTTCAACAAGTCTACTAATTCATCAAAAGGATAGTTTTGATTGCTATAAGCACCAATAACAGTATCTTTTACTTGTAGAAGAAAATCTTTAAAGGTCAGGCTATCTGCTACCTGCGATCGCAGCGTAACAAAATTATTTAACTTCTCATTATCTCCTATTTTATAAACAGGTGAACCGACAATTACATCATCATTGCCAGTATATCTGTTTAGTAATATCTTCAGCGCTGACAAAAGAACTAAATAGATAGACAAATAGGAACGATTAGTTAACTTTAAAATTGCCTCCGATAAATTTTCTGACAACTCAAAACTGATAGATTGGTTTTTCTTGCCATAGGGTACTGGCCTTAGATAATCCGCAATCAAAGTTGTTTCCGGTAATTCTCCGGATAACTTGTGTAACCAATATATTTTCTGAGTAAACAAGTCTTCAGAAAGAGGAATATTTCTAATATTTTTAGTCATCGTCTGCGTCTATCTCCTGCCTAAAAATGTCAGTTCTGCCGTTCATTAATCTTCACCAATTACCTTAAGCGCACGCCAAGGCGATTATTTAAAAAAGGCAGCAATCAAATCGGCTTTCTAATTAATGCAGTCAAAAAAAGCTTGCTTAATAATTGAACAGCCCTTTCTTAAAACAGGCATTTCAATATTCAAGGGGGGCAAAATTTTAATTACCGTATCATCTCTTCCCACCCTTTCAACGATTAATCCTAGTTCATAGCAACGCTGCGCGATCGCTTTCGCAAAACTTGCGCCTCTATCCGACAGATCGATTCCCCAAATCATGCCGATCCCGCGAATAACTATTTTTTCACTTAAGCAAGCTATCTCCTCATTAAGGAAAGTATTCAAAAAAGATTCTTTAAGTTTGACCTCGTATTCAAGATTAATACTTTCTCTGTACTCTATAGCCGCCGATGCTCCCACAAATGCCAATTGGTTTCCTCTAAAAGTGCCTGTATGTTCGCCTGGTTCCCAAATGTCAAACTCTGGCTTAATCAATAACAAAGACATGGGAAACCCGTAACCACTGATAGATTTTGAGATAGCTACTATGTCAGGAACAATATTCGCTCTTTCAAACGAAAAGAACGGGCCTGTGCGACCGCAGCCGACTTGAATATCATCACAAATTAATAAAATATCATGGCGATCGCACAAATTTCTGAGCCTTTGCATCCACTCGATCGGTGCTACAACAACACCACCTTCAGCTTGTACCGTTTCAAATATAATTGCTGCTGGTTTTTCCACCCCAGAATTAACATCAGTCAGTACCGTTTCCATATACTCTATGGTGTCGAAATTTTCCATATATCCATAGGGAAACGGCATAAAAGTTACATGGCTTGATGTTACTCCGGCCCCTAAGCGAATACCGTTATTGCTACTAATAGCTAAGCTGCCTAAAGTCATACCGTGATATCCTCCCATAAATGAGAATATACCAGTTCTTTGCTTGACTTTTCTTGCCAATTTTAAAGCTGCTTCAACAGCATTTGTTCCAGTAGAGCCACAAAATTGAATCTTGTAATCGAGTTTTTTGGGTATTAAAACAGCTTCAGAAAACTTTTCTAAAAAGTCTCTTTTAGCCATTGTATGTAAGTCTAGACCATGAGCGATCGCGTCGGATTCTAAATATGAAATAACTTTTTGTTTTATGTATTGATTGTTGTGTCCATAATTAAGAGCGCCAGCACCAGCAAGAAAGTCGATAAACTCTACGCCTGATTCCGAATAAACCGTAGAACCTACAGCTTTATGGAAAACATCGGGAAAATTTCTACAATAAGTTCTGACATTTGACTCGCGTTCTTCAAAGATATTCATATAATTCTTCTCCTTGGGCAATTGGGTCGCTGTGAGAGGTAATAAGAAAAGCTTAATTAGACTGGTTAATGTTGGGTTTTGTTAGTACAATTACTGGTTCGTATTGGGTTTCGTTCCTCAACCCAACCTACAAGGTCAAAGCAAAATCGAAGTTAAAAGTCGCTTCTTTTTCTAGCATGAAAGTGATGTGCTGCTCAGATTTTGTCAGCAAGGGTAAATCTGATAGACGCTGGTTAGGATTGGCAACAATGCCTTCTAATAAAGTTTGAAAATGTCCTAACATCCTGCTGATTGTGGCGGGAACAAACAGGTCAGTGCTGTACTCCACCGTCCCGATAAGTCCTTGTGGTGTCTCCATCATGTCGAAGCTCAAATCGAACTGCGCCGTATTACTTTTAACCTCTAACAAACTTACGCTTAGACCTGAAAGCTGCAAGGCTGGCATCGGGGCATTATTCAACGAAAACCACACTTGAAACAGCGGATGATAGCTCAGGTTACGTGTTGGCTGAAGTGTTTCTACCAGTTGCTCAAAAGGCAAATCTTGATGATCGTATGCCTCCAAAGCTACTTTGCGGACTCGATGCAAAAGTTCTCGGAAACTTGGGTTGCCTGATAGGTCAGTCCGCATCACCAAAGTATTGACAAAAAATCCAATTAGACCCTCAAATTCAGCTCGGTTGCGGTTAGCAATAGAGGAGCCGGTAAGGATATCATCTTGCCTAGTGTAACGGTAAAGTAAGGTTTTGAATGCAGCAAGCATTGTCATGAACAGGGTGACATTTTCTCGCTGCGAAAGTGTCTTGAGTTGCTCAGAGAGGTTAGTAGGTAATCCGAAAGATTGGGTGGCACCTTGACCAGTTTGAACTGTCGGTCGCGGGCGATCGCTAGGTAACTCTAGTACGGATAAGTTGCCACTCAACTGCTGCTTCCAGTAAGACATCTGAGCTTCTAGCACTTGTCCCTGCAACCTTTGCCGCTGCCAGATAGCGTAATCAGCGTACTGGATGGGCAGTTCGGGAAGCGGTGAAGGACGACCTTGAGAAAAGGCTTCATAGAGTGCGGCTACTTCGCGAACCAGCACACCCTTAGACCAACCGTCGCTAATGATGTGGTGTATCGTTAGCAGCAATACGTGCTGTTCTTCATCCAGCTGTAGCAACTTTGTCCGCAGTAAAGGCCCTTGGGACAAGTCAAAGGGTTGTTGGGTTTCTTGCGCGATCGCATTTTGCACCTGAACATCGCGATCGCGATCGCACAGCGATCGCACAAACACCACCGGAAGTTTCCACCTCAAACTTGGCGCAATCACCTGAACAGGTTGCCCATCAACCATCACAAACGTAGTTCGCAAGGCTTCATGACGGCGCACAATTTCGTTTAAACTTTCCTCTAACGCTGGCACGTCAAGCGCACCCGTCAGTTGTATGGCGACAGGGCTAATGTATTGAAGGCTACCTGGCTCCAACCGATCAAAAAACCACAACCGCTGCTGGGCAAAAGAGGCTGGAAATACAAAGACATCTTCTTCGGAAGTATTAACATCAGAGGAAAAATCTACTTTCATCGTCACCATACCTGACTTGAGCTTTGAGCTTTCTTCCCGTGAACTAAAGTTCCGGCTGAAAGCTAAAACCGATTGAAATGGGTTGTTTTTGCGTTTTCAGTCAGTTGAAACTGACTTTAGCTTTGCGCTGGGAAATCAATTTCCCAGCGTTGAGTGCGTAAGTCACAAGGTGAGAGGATCACCATCTTTCAAAGAAGAAAGCTTCACCCGGTGCGCCGTTCGCGAAACTGCTACGATTTCTGGTTCATTAAGGTAGGCACCTTTGTCCTTCGTCTGCTCAATTTTCTTGGCGACTCCAGCAATAGTTGGCATTTCAAAAAAGTCGCGCAGAGGTAGTTCTACTTGGAACGCTTGGCGCAACTTAGAAATAACTAAGGTAGCAAGTAGAGAGTGTCCGCCCAACTCAAAGAAGTTATCGTGGATACCCACCTGTTCGATACCCAGGACTTCCGCCCAGATTTTAGCGATCGCTTGCTCTGTGGAAGTACCAGGAGCAACAAATCCCAACTCAGGCCGGATCTGGTCTGGAACTGGCAAAGCCCCACGGTCTACTTTGCCATTAGCTGTCAGTGGCAGAGCCTTCAATATTACGACAGATGGCACCATATACTCTGGCAGCTTCTGTTGCAGGAAGTGGCGTAAATCATTGGTATTGGTAACTTGTCCCGGATGCGGAACTACATAGGCTACCAACCGCCGATCACCCGGTTCATCCTCCCGCGCCAAGATGACAACTTGGCGAACAGATGGGTGTTGACTCAGCAGTGTCTCAATTTCTCCCAACTCAATGCGGAAGCCTCGAATTTTCACTTGGTCGTCAGTCCGACCAAGAAACTCCAAATTGCCATCCGGTAAGTAGCGAACCAGGTCGCCAGTTTTGTAAAGCCGCGCCTCGGTGTCGCTAAAGGGATTTGATATGAACCGGAAGGCGGTCAAATCTTCTCGGTTGAGATAACCCCGTGCTAATCCCGCACCGCCGATGTATAATTCGCCGGAAACGCCGACTGGCACTAGCTGGAGATGCCGATCTAGCACATAGACCTGGGTGTTAGCTAGAGGACGACCGAGGGGAACAGTCTCAGAATCATGGCGATCGCCTTTGTCTACCTGATAAGTGAGTACGCCGACAGTGGCTTCTGTAGGGCCGTAGTGATTGAGAATCTGGCACTCAGGTTTCTGTTGCTGAATTTGCTCTATTAGTTGCCAACTCAACGCCTCACCACCCAAAACTAAACGCTGTGGCAAAATTTGCGCTGAGTGCGAAGATGCCAAAAGCGCGGCTAGGTGGGAAGGAACAATTTTCAGACAGTCAATCGGATAGCGGCCAAAGTAGTTTGCTAGGGCGGCTGAGTCGGTAGCGCGTTCTGCGGACACTATATGCAGGCACCCGCCCGTACACAAGGCGGGAAATATAACGGTGTTACCTAAGTCTGCTGCGAAGGTCGATACAAGTGCGAAGCTGGCACCAGTCCGTAAATTCAGCTTGTCTAGAATCCCTCTCAGGTAATTGAGGAGTTGCTGATGTTCGATGGCAACTGGCTTGGGTTTTCCTGTCGAGCCAGAGGTAAACAGCACATAAACTAAATTTTTACTGTTCGCCTCGCTGGTGGGATTGGCATTGCTCTGTTGAGCCGCTTCCCAGTCTTCATCTAAACATACCGTTGTTTTTTCCTCATAACCATTACCACAAAATTGCCTTTTTGTCAATAAAACCTGAGCGACTTGCGACATGAAATCCAGACGCTCTTGGGGTAAAGCCGGGTCGAGGGGAAGATAGGCTCCGCCTGCTTTGAGGATGCCCAACATTCCCACCACCATATCTAGCGATCGCTCCAAACAAAGCCCCACCACCACTTCTGGTTTCACTCCCAACAGCTGTAGGTGATGGGCAATTTTATTGGCACGAGCATTGAGTTCGCGGTAGGTAAGTTGTTGATCTTCAAAAACAACGGCAATATTATCCGGCGTTTGTGCGGCTTGGGCTTCAAACAGGTGGTGAATACATTGCTGTTCGGGGTAATCGGTTTGAGTGTTGTTATGGGCTAAAAGTTGAGCGCGATCGCTAGGCTGTAAAATCTCTAACTGACTAATTGCAACTTCCGGATTCTCCGTAGCACTGGCAAACAATGTCTGAAATTGCTTTACCAACCGTTGAATTGTCTCGGCTGAGAACAAGTTGGAATCATAGTAAAAATCTGCCTTTTCGCGAGTGCAAACCAGTTTTATTTTGAACCGCTCAATGCAGCTGTAGAAATTCAACAGCGAAAATGACACCCCTGCGCCAAAGCGTTTTAAAACGCTTTGCTCAAACTCGAAACCAACCGCAAATTGCGCCTTGCTAGTCACCCCATCAAAAGGTTCCCAGACAAAATACTCCTGCCATTCAGAAGCCTCTCGCATTGCTTGGCTTACCAGTTCCAAAACTTCTTTAAAGCGCAAATCTGCCTCTAAACAGCTCTTAATTGGCAACCATTTCGTACATAGTCCCAAAACCGAATGCAGTGTTTCAAATTCTCTACCATCCACCGATGCGCCAACAATAATTTCCTCTCCGGTGAGCCGCCACAGCAGAACTTGCCAAGATGCTAGCAACCAGATATCGAGAGCAATATCAGATTTTTCCAGCTTAGCAACCGCTTTAGAATCAAGTGTTAAACTAACACAATCGATTTCAAATTCTGATTTTTTCAGATTGCGCTCAAAAGGTAGTTTAATCCTGTCTAAATTAGAAATATCCTGGTGTTCCCAATATTCCTTACCTGTCGCATCCTCTTCTTCTAATAATTGATGCTGCCATTCTGAAAATTGGACATATTGCACTTCCTCAGTTGAAAAATCCCCAGCATAAGCCAAGCTGATTTTCTCAACCAACTTCTGAAGCGTCCAGCTATCCGCGCACAGTGCAGGCAAACTGATCAGCAAAATATACTTGTCTGCTGATAGCTTTAATAAAGACAAGTGTAATGAAACTTGCTCTAAGTCAAAATTTGCCCGTTTCGCTTCTTGAAAAAGTGCCGTAATTTTGGCTTCCTGCTGCTGGGGTTCCTGATCGCTTAAATCAATTTCTCGCCACAAGGGAACGCTGCTATCCGCTACAACCATAACTGGAATCTTCATCCCAGGTAGGCGGTGGAAGGTTGTCCGCAGAATCTCATGTTGATTGAGGACTTGCTCTAAAGCTGTTTTTAAGACATCTACTTTCAGATTTCCTTCTAGAAGAAGGGCGCAGTAAGCAGCGCTATCTTGTTGTAACAACCAAAGACGCTTCTGTTGAGGAGAAAGCCGAAAGCCGCCGAGGGTTTTACTGTGCATTTGCTTTCACCATTCCTTTGTATTTAATTTCTGCGCTACGCATTAATTCCCCCAATGCCACTACAATCTTGCGGGAACCTACATAAGGGTTGCGACTGTGTGCGGCGAGCATATTGTCTAGCATCAATACGTCTCCTTGTTGCCAAGGGAAAGCGATCGCGGCTTCTTGATAAACCGCTCGAATTTCTGCTATTACAGAGTCTTCAATGGGCGAACCATCTCCGTAATAAACGTGACGCGGCAACTGGTCTTCTCCGAACAGGGATAATAAGGATTCGCGGACTGCTGGATCTAGGCATGAGGCATGGTGCAACTGCAACTGATTAAAAAACACCAACTCATTCGTCTTCGGATGCTTAGCCACTGCTGGACGAACCAGGCGAGTTCTCAAACCATTGCCCGAAAGCCACTCAAAAGCGATGCCCGCTTGATGGCAATATTCCTCCACTACAGCTTTATCGTTGGTGTGAAAGAATTCTTGCCAACTTACGTCAAAGTTCTCGGTATAGTTGCGAACATACATTAGTTGCTTTTGTTGAAATTTTTCTCGCAGCCTGGGGTCAAGCAACTGGTAAACTTTTCGACAGTCCACGATTGGCGTTTCGCCGCCCTGCTGCGCTGGTTGCAGGCAGAAGAACCAGATTTTCAAGGGCCAGCAATGCAGATGGGAACTTTCGTTATGGAACAAAATAGGTTGTTCCGGCGGATAAGGTGTTGAGCCGTAAACTTTGCCGCTGACTTCCACACGCGGTAAGTCTCCATACTCAGCGAACAATGTGGCAATTGCCTGAGCAAAACTTTCAAATTCAAGCACAGACGCGACGCGGAAGTTGCGGAAAAGAATCGCACCGTGATGCAGCAATTTTGTTTCTAGGAATTCTCGGTTGCTCTTAGCCCAGTCGATGAGATCGATATCGTCAACGTTTGGCTTAATCACCAGAGGGAGGGTTTCTTCAGTACCTAAAAACTCTGTTTGGATCAATTTCTCCGGTAAGAAACTGACAGCCTTGGGCTGGATGTTCATCAACTGCTTGAGCTTGGATTCTTTGCGCTCTTTTTTTGAAGCAGCTTGTTGAGTTCTTTCCACGACGTTAAGCATTTCTAAGGTGTTTATTCGGGCATCTGGTTGAGCCACAATGGACTCTAGTAGCGTTTCTAAATGACCTGACATCCGAGCGATCGCGCTTTTCTCGAAAAGGTCGGTTCTATAGTTCCAAGTGCCAACAATTCCCTGCTCGGTTTCGCTCACAAACAAAGCCAAATCAAACTTCGCCGTGCCGCTGTCGATATCCAACAGTTTCAAGCTTAAGCCTGGAAGCTCTAAGGCTGGCATCGGGGCATTTTGCAGAACAAACAATACTTGAAATAGGGGTGTGTGGTTTCCTTTGCGCTCCGGTCGCAGCGCCTCTACGAGCTTTGCAAAGGGTAGATCCTGGTGGGCGTATGCTTGTAGCGCTACCTCCCGCACTCGCCCTAGCAATTCTCGAAAACTTGGGTTGCCAGCTAGATTAGTCCGCAAGACCAGCAAGTTGACAAAAAAACCAATTAGTGGTTCTGTTTCAGCTCGGTTACGGTTAGCAACATCAGTGCCTACAACGATATCTTCTAGACCCGTGTAACGCTGTAACAGTACCTCAAATGCTGCCAGCAAGGTCATAAATAGGGTGACACCTTCCTGGCGCGAAAGTGTCTTGAGCGCTTGTGATAGGACAGGGGAGACGACGAAGGAATGAGTGGCACCCTGATTAGTTAATGAAGCTGGTCGCTTGGTGCCAGGTAACTCCAACACGGGCAATCCCGCTAGCTGCTTTTTCCAGTAAGCAAGCTGAGATTCTAATACTTCAAGATGCGATCGCTCCTGCTGCCAAACGGCAAAGTCTGCATACTGAATTGGCAGGTCGGGGAGTGGTGAGGGAACGCCTGCACAGAAAGCTTTGTATAACGCTGCTAACTCTCCAATCAGCACTCCAATCGACCAAGCATCAAAGATAATGTGGTGCATCGTCAATAGCAGCACATATTCTGTCTCATCGAGTTGCAATAAAGTGCCACGCAGTAACATTCCCTGTGTTAGGTCAAAGGGGCGCTGCGCCTCTTGGGCGGCTAGTCGCTGAACTTCAGTGTCCTGCTCTATTGTTGGCAACCCGCGCAGGTCTACCACAGGTAGGGTTAAGGTTAAGCTGGGAGCGATCGCTTGAAATGGTTGTCCATCCACCGTTACAAAAACCGTTCGCAAGGCTTCGTGACGCTTGATGATTTCGTTAAAACTCTGCTCCAACGCAGCTACATTCAGCGAACCACTTAGTCGCACGGCGGCGGGAATGTTATGCACAGCAGTACCAGGCTGCAATTGCTCCAGAAACCACAATCTAGCTTGAGCAAAGGATAAGGGCAAATTGATTGTCCGTGAAACGCGCTCAATAGGCATCTCCAGTTTTTGCCCCAGCTTCATCGTCGTCTCGATGCGATGGGAGAGTTCGCTGACTGTCGGCGACTCAAACAAACAGCGCACAGGTAGTTCTATCTCCAAGACTTGCCGCAACTGAGAAACCACCTGAGTAGCTAGTAAGGAGTGTCCGCCTAATTCAAAGAAGTTGTCATAGATACCTACTTGTTCCAGTCCCAGAATCTTCGCCCAAATTCCGGCGACTATTTCTTCTAAGTAGGTGCGCGGAGCCACAAAATCTGAGTGTTGCCGTCTTGTCTCCAGTGCTTGCAACGCCTGACGATCAACCTTACCGTTGGGTGTCCTCGGTAGTTCCGGCAGCATCGCAAACGTTGCTGGAATCATGTATTCTGGCAATTTCAAGAAGCGACGCAGGCAACTAATTGTCGGTGTCTCCTCTGTCGGGACAACACAAGCTACCAGGTACTTATCGCCCGCTGTATCTTCTTTTACTAGAACTACAGCTTCTTTGACCATTGGGTGTTGTCTGAGAGCTACCTCAATTTCTCCCAACTCGATGCGGAAGCCGCGAATTTTTACCTGATGGTCACTTCGCCCGATGTATTCAATATCACCATTAGGCAAGTAGCGGGCGATATCGCCAGTCTTGTACAACCGAGTGTTGGGTTCATCAGTGAAGGAATGCAGGATGAATTTTTCAGCTGTTAAATCAGGACGGTTCAGGTATCCTCTAGCTAATCCGGCACCGCCGATGTAGAGTTCGCCGGGAACTCCAATAGGCACAGGTTGTAAATGAGTGTCTAGTAAATAAACCTGTGTATTAGCGATGGGGCGACCAATAGAAAGGCTGCTTTGTTGATTTGTGCAGCAAGTAACGTCAGCAGAAACTTCTGAGGAACCGTAAAGGTTTAAGAGAATGCTCTCTGGCAGATTTTCTCGAAAGCGCTGCCATAAATCGACACTTAACGCTTCTCCACTGACCACCCAAAACTTCAATTTCGGCAAGCGTTGAATGTTGCTGTCGGTATCTAATAGCACACGCAGCAAGGAGGGTACGAGGACAATCCGCGTAATGCGATCGCGTTCCAGGGTTTCGATAAATTGTTGCGGATCTTTGATAACTCGGTCGGGAATAATCACCGTCCGCACGCCTTGTAGTAAGGGGCCGAAAATTTCCCACACTGAGTCTACAAAGCTTAAAGATGTCTTCTGGCAACAAACCTCTCCCGGCATAAAGGGATAGGTTTCCCACATCCAATGAAAGCGATTAACAGCACCTCGATGCAAACCCAGGACTCCCTTGGGCATTCCGGTAGAGCCAGAGGTATAGATAACATAAGCTAAGTTGTCAGATGTAGTCTTGCTGACTGGATTCTCCTTACTGTGTTGGCTGTAATCCCATGCGTCTATGCAGACTACCTGCATCTCATGTTGCGGAAGCCGTTCGACTAGATGCTGAGTTGTCAGTAACACTGACACTTGACAATCCTGCAAGATGAAATTCAATCGCTCCTGTGGATAAGCAGGGTCTAGCGGTACATAGGCTCCACCCGCTTTGAGGATACCCAAAAGCCCTACGACCATAGAAAGCGATCGCTCTATATATATCCCTACCTGCACTTCCGTACTGACGCCCAAACTTTGCAAATGGTGTGCTATTTGATTGGCGCGTTGGTTTAGCTCTCGATAGGTCAATTGCTGGTCTTGACAGACGGCAACGGTATCTGGCGATCGCTCTACTTGAGCCTCAAATAGTTCGTGGATACATTGTTTGGGGTAATCAGTTTGAGTACGATTCCACTCGACTAGCAGTTGATGTCGTTCAACTACCTTTAGTAAAGGCAAGTCCGAGAGATGTTGGTCAGGATTGGCAACTATCCCTTCTAACAAAGTTTGGAAATGCCCTAACATTCGACTAATGGTAGTGACATCAAACAAATCAGTGTTGTACTCTACAAACCCGGTTAATCCTGATGCCGATTCCTCCATTGATAGCGTCAAATCAAACTTTGCTGTTTCATTATCAATCTCTTCAATATCCAAACTTAACCCTGAAATTTCTGCGGTTAACGTTAGAGAAGGTTGAAGAATAAACATTACCTGAAACAGAGAATTATGGCTCAGGTTCCGCTCTAGGTGCAGAGACTCCACCAGTTGCTCGAAGGATAAATCTTGATGGGCATAAGCGCCCAGTGCAACTTCGCGTACCCGCCGCAGAAGCTCCCGAAAACTGGGATTTCCAGCGAGGTCAGTACGCAGCACCAAGGTGTTGACAAAAAAGCCAATTGACTGTTCAAATTCCACACGATTGCGGTTGGCAATCGGCGAACCTATAATAATATCTTCCTGCCCCGTATATCGATGTAGCAACGTTTTAAAAGCTGCCAACAAAGTCATAAATAAGGTGACATTTTCCTTCTGAATTAGTACCTTAATTGCCTCGGTAAGGGCAAGGGGCAAGATAAACTTTTGTCGTGCGCCTTTGAAGGTTTGAATAGCCGGTCGGGGACGGTCGGTGGGCAAATTCAGAACGGGAAGGTTTCCCGCTAATTGTTGCGTCCAATAGTTTAGCCCAGACGCTAAAATTTCCCCTTGTAGAGACTGTCGCTGCCAATAAGCAAAATCTACATACTGAATCGGAAGTTCGGGGAGTGGGGAGGTTTTTCCAGTGGCAAAAGCTGTATAAAGTTCTATCAGTTCTTTGAGTAATACTCCCATTGACCAACCGTCGGAGACAATGTGGTGCAAGGTGAGAATTAGGATGTATTCTGTTTCGGTAAGGTGGAGAATTTTAGCGGAAAACAGGCGATCGCGTGACAAGTCGAAGGGAATTTTAGCTGCTTCAATGCTGAGGTGTTGTGCTTCAGCTTCCCGTTCAGTCTGAGATAGCGATCGCAAGTCTATCTTGGGCAAGTTTAAGCTAAGTGTGGGCGCGATCGCTTGCACGGGTTGACCGTCCACAACTCTAATATTTGTCCGCAAGATTTCGTGGCGATGGATAATTTCGTTTAAACTTTGTTCTAATGCTGTTACATCCAACTCACCTTTAAGGTGAATGGCTATAGGAATGTTATAAGCGAGGTTATTCGGTTCTAACTGATGGACTAACCACAGTTGTTGTTGAGAAAAGGAAAGTGGATGTCCTGAAGCAGACTTTTCAATGGGAAAAAGCAGCGACGCACGAGAAGCTTCCCCTGTCAGTTGACTGAGGAGATGCGCCACCAGTTGAGTAATGCAAAAGCCTTCAAATATGTCTGATACAGATACAATAACTTCCAGGTCGCTCTCAATCCGATTTTTGAGCGTAAAAACTCTTAAAGAGTCGAGTCCTAAACTACTAAGAGGCTGTTGAGGATTAACTTGGGATGGCGGAACTCCCAAGACTTGGGCGACTACTTCCTGAAGATAAGTTGTCAGAGTTGATGCTTGTTCTTCGGACGCGATCGCAACTAAAGCTTCACGGGTCAGCCTAATTTCTTCCCCTACATGGGTACTGTTTAAAATGCTGCTTCCAGCAACCTCCAAGGTGTCTGCCAAAAACGCTGCACGAGTGGCGCGGCGTTGAATTTTACCGCTAGAAGTTTTGGGAATACTGCCCGCTTTAATTAAAATTACTGCATAAACTTGCACCTGATGTTCTTCAGTTATTGCCTGACGAATTGCGGCAATAACTTCCTCAACATTCGGTTTAGCTCGAAACTCCAGCTCTTGGACGACTACCAGATGTTCTTCGCCCTTTACTTCCACTGAAAAGGCTGCACCACTACCCAAACGCAACGCTGGATGGCTGCGTTCTGCTGTCAGTTCAATGTCTTGCGGGTAGAGGTTGCGACCCCGGATAATAATTAAATCTTTGGCTCGACCTGTAACAAATAGTTCGCCATTTTGCAAAAAGCCTAAGTCCCCAGTCCGCAAAAACGGCCCTTTACCTGTATCTGAAAGATAAGCGCGAAATGTTTGCTCTGTCTCAAAAGGGCGATTCCAATAGCCGTGACAAATACTAGGGCCAGAAACCCAAATTTCGCCAATTTCATCCTCAGAACAGCTGGTTAAGGTTTCCGGATTGGCGATAATAATCTGCTGTTCTGGTAAAGTTTGACCGCAACTAACTAGACGCTGGGAATTCTGGTCATCAGGTTGAGCGTCAATTATACGGTTGCTTAAAAAAGCAGTTTTTTGAACAGTTTTCGTTATCGGTAACGCTGCCTTAGCACCACCAGAAACCATCAGAGTTGCCTCTGCCATTCCGTAACACGGATAAAAGGATTCTGGACGAAAACCGCACTCAGCAAAGGTAAGGGCAAAACGCTCTAAAGTTTCCTGACGAATTGGTTCAGCACCGTTAAAAGCAACGCTCCAACTGGACAAGTCTAGGGTTGACCGTTGTTCGGGGGTAATTTTCTGAATGCACAGTTCGTAGGCAAAGTTAGGAGCGCCGCTGGTGGTTGCCCGATAATGGGAAATTACCTGTAGCCAGCGGTAAGGAGACTGGAGGAATGAGGCTGGCGACATCATAATGCAGGGGAAACCGCCATACAGGGCTTGCAGTACGCAGCCGATCAGTCCCATGTCGTGGTAAACAGGTAGCCAGGAGACATATATACTGCTGGGCGAATTTCCCATGAATTGGTAAGTCATGGTGGCGTTGTGTAGCAAGTTGCTATGACTTACCATTACGCCTTTTGGCGTTCCAGTAGAACCGGAAGTGTATTGTAAAAACGCTAAGGTATCCCCTTCAATCAAAGGCTCTTGCCAAGTGGTTTCCATTTCGGGGGTTAGGTTATCGGTAGCGAGCCACTTGAGGACTGGGTTAGTTTTGATAATTAGGGATTGTACTTTGGAGAGGATGGCTGTTGTCGTCAGCGCGATCGCGGCTTGAGCATCTGTCAACACCGACAAAATTCTGGGGGTGTTGCGTTGGTTGCGCGGTGGGTAAGCGGGAACAGCAATTACTCCCGCGTACAAACAACCTAAAAACGCAGCAATATAATCTAAACCTGGTGGGTAAAGCAGTAAGGCTCTTTCGCTGCTTAAACCCAAAGTCTGAAGTTGGGATGCGATCGCTCGTGCTTTTGCGTCCAAGTCTCGATAAGTTAGGCTAATTTCCGGGGTTTCGCCTTCTTGGAGGAAGGTAAAAGCTATTTGCTCCGGCTGTGTAGCACTTCTGTAGCGCAGTAACTCTACTAAAGTTGAACAGCTGCGGGGGATTCTGGGAAAGTTATTAGAAGCTTGAGCCATATTGCTGTTGGTACTCTATGCAACCCTGACCGGATGCGGCGACTGTAGTCAAACCAAATCTCTTCAAAGCCTAGAAAATCTCTTTTTGTGTGAAGCGCTTAGCTTGACGCTTCACGTTTTTTGAACAATTGCGCTGTTGGAGCAATTCTCTTTTGGAGACGCTACTGCGTCGCTAGGTTTTTTATAGCGTTGTATCGATGAAAGCTTGCTAGTGAGCATCGCAGGGATTCGCGATGCTGCTGTCATAGCCAATGCTAGTCTTTGATAGTTTTTTACCGTGAATTCTTTGCTCTTATTGCGACTCATTTTCGATAAGTCTCAATTACAGTAAACAACTTTATCCACTTTTGGCAACTAGCAATAGATAATCTTTATCATTTGTATTCAATATAATCGAGTTTGGCTATTCTAAATCTTCTACACCTTTTGGTAGATGCTAGGTAATAAGTTTAAGAGTAGATGGATTTTCTTTACCTTCGTGGCAAACGCGGCTCTATTCGCCGCGCCACAGGCCCTTTGGGGGTGTCGGCTTCTTCAAGGAAAAGTTACCCAGCCATTTTTCGGATTTGGGCGATCGCATCTGATTAGTTAACACTTCTTAACCAACTGTCTTTAAAAGAGAGACTCGAAAAACTTCCTTAATGCTTCATTTCGGCTTCTTTTTGGCGAAATTATCTGTTTGGCTCCCCACAATTGGAACGTTGAAAGTGCCAGTCCATCAGTCTTAGCTCTTTTAGTAGTTCAAAGCTGCTAGAGGGTGAGGTGAGCAGGTTCCCCAGCTCAGCCTGATAGTAATTCTCAATAAAATAAATCTGTATAACCATTGACATTGGTAGTAGAGTCATTTTATTTTTACTAAGTTAGTGCAAATAACTTTCAATAAGTAGCCGGGTCATCCACTATGACCTGACTATATCGATTGGTGTTGAGGAAACCGGATTGAAACTACATAAATTACTCTCTAGCCTGTTGCTGACAGGCTCCGCTACCCTGTTAGCGGCCACTTCTGCGATCGCGCAAACAGTACAAGTAACAGGTGTGCAACTCAAGCAAACGGCGAATGGTTTGCAAGTCATCCTCAAAACTAACAATGGCAACGAAGCGCAAAGCTTTACTGGTCGCTATGGCAACACGTTCTTTACTGATGTCATCAACACTCGACTAAAGTTACCCACAGGACAAAGCTTTAGTGTCAGTAACCCCACAGAAGATGTTGCATCAGTGACAGTACAGCAACTAGATGCTAATAGTATTCGGATTAAAGTTATCGGTACAGATGGTATACCTACAGCACAACTAACTCAAAGCAACCAAAATTTAGTTTTCAATTTAACGCCACCATCAGCGACAGCTGTTGTGCCTCCGCGAAGGACAGCACCTGCAACTAGAACTCCAACAGCACCTTCAACACCTTCAACCAGAACTCCAACAACACCTTCAACTGGAACTCCGACAACACCTTCAACCAGAACTCCAACAACACCTTCAACTGGAACTCCGACAACACCTTCAACCGGAATTCCGACAATACCTTCAACCGAGACTCCGACAGCACCTTCAACCGAGACTCCGGTAACTGAACCGGGAACGCCGCCACCTGCTGGAACTGTACCGGATGCTTCTCGACCAGGGGGGACATCGGGAAGTAACGAAATATTGCCGGAGAGGGTCATCGTAACGGTAACGCGCACAGAAGAAGCCCTAGAAGATGTACCGCGTTCTGTCACCGTAATCACTAGCGAGCAGATCCAGCGCCAGACAGCCTTGACGAGGGACTTAGGGGAAACTATTGCCAAGTTAGTTCCCGGATTTGGCCCTCCCAATCAACAAAACCGTTCAAATGGTCAAACTTTGCGGGGTCGTAACGCTTCGATTTTGATTGATGGTGTTCCCCAGCAAAACAATAACTCTACACTTGTTCAGTTCAGAAACATTGCTCCTGATGCTATTGAACGCATCGAAGTTGTTCGCGGGCCGAGTGCAACCTATGGAAGCCAAGCGACGGGTGGCACGATTAACATTATTACCAGAAGACCAAGCGAAGAAAGGCTAACTTCTACAACTCAATTTGGTGTGTCAGCTGCTTTGGGGAATTTGGAAGAAGATAGTTTTGGCTATAATCTCCAACACTCACTTTCTGGTACAGAAGGGATTTTTGATTATCTGCTTTCCGTCTCAGGAAATTGGACAGGTGGCTTTTATGATGCTCAAGGCGATCGCATCCCCACTGATAATGGGACTCTAGACGATACCACGACCTATGGCATCTTGGGTAAGGTTGGTTTGAACTTTGATGAAAATCAACGCCTGCAATTTACGATCAATCACACTCGCGATCGCCGAGAAGTCAGTTACATAGCAGATACAACCATTGAAAGTATCCCCGGCTTGCAAAAACCCCGCGCCATTTTTGTTGGAGAACAAGATTATATCGGCACAGACGATCCGGCACAACGGGGTACAGTGATTAGCTTGGGTTACACCAATGAAAATCTTTTAGGTAGTAACGTTCAGGCTCAAGCATATTATCGAGATAATACAGAGATTAGTATTGCTTTCGATTATCGAGATGACGGCTTCTTTGATGCCATTACTCAATTTCCGAGAAGAGAGAATACTTGGGGAGGACGATTACAAATAGACACGCCCTTATTCGAGAATGCTAGTTTACTCTGGGGCGTTGACTATGAAAAACAAAAAAATACGGCTTCCGATGTAGACGTTTTTGACTCAGAAGCTTTTGACAACAGTGGCGGTCGAACTTTAAGAAAAATTGGTTCTCTGACTCCATACACCCCAGCTTATGACTTTGAAAGTTTGGGATTGTTTGCCCAGATGCAATGGGACTTAAGCGATCGCTTCCGAATCAATGGCGGAGTGCGTCACGAACGTAGCGGTCTAAGTATTGACAACTACACGACTTATGAAGGGCCGGGAAATCCAGGTAGAGACATTGAAGGGGGAGAGAAAAACTTTAGCGCCACCCTTTTTAATATCGGTGCCGTGTATAACTTAACAGATGAAGTAAGTTTGTTTACCAGCTTTTCTCAAGGATTTTCTGTACCTAACGTTAGCTTCGCCCTTGGCTTTCCACCGGATGGATTTGCAGTTGAAAAAGACTTTCAAGCTTTAGAACCGCAGAAAGTCGATAATTACGAAATTGGAGTACGAGGTAACTGGAACAATGTGCAAGCATCTATAGCTGGTTTCTACAACTACTCAGCTTTAGGTTCAGTTCTTAGCTTCACAGGAAATGATTTCGGTGACTTTGAACTTCTGCGTTCTCCACAACGGAACTACGGCGTTGAAGCTACTCTTGATTGGCAAGCTGGAGGAGGCTTTGCCCTTGGTGGTACAGTGAGTTGGACTGAAGGCGATATTGATGAAGAAGATACAGGTGATTTTAGACCTCTTAGCAACCGCGACATCCAACCCATAAAGATCACAGCATATGTTGAACATCAAACTACACCCGGCTGGCGAAATCGATTGCAACTTTTATATAGTGGCGATCGCAGGCGGGGATTTGAAGATGGGGTTGGTTTCCGTCAACCACTCAGCAGCTACGTGGTGGTTGACTACATCAGTGGCATAAAGTTGGGTCAAGGGGAACTGTATCTAGGCATTGAGAACTTGCTAAACAATCAATATTTCCCAGTATTTTCTCAATCTACGACTGGTGATGATGATAGTAGTTACCTTGCTGCCAGAGGTAGAAGTATCAGCATTGGCTATCGTCTGACTTGGTAATATAACTGCTCACAGATGGGTAATCAGGATAGGAAACATGAAACTACGCAAACCCGCATTGATTTTGCATCGAATTGTTGGGGTAATAGTAGGACTATTGCTGATTGTAATTGGCTTGACTGGTAGCGCGTTAGTCTTCTGGCACGAGATCGACCACTCCCGGAATTTAACTTTGATGGAAGTTGTCCCTCAAGGCGATCGCATATCCCTAGAGACTGTAGTGAAAAATGCCCGTCAAGCCTACCCAGACTTTCTCCCTGATTCCATCGAACTAGCGCGATCGCCAGAATTAACTCATCAAGTCTGGATGAAATCAAAAGATGATAAATGGAACAAAATTTACATTAATCCTTACACGGGCGCAGTTCTAGGTTCTCGTCAGTGGGGACAAACTCTGATGACTTTCATCTATGACATTCACAAGACCCTCCTCGCTGGCGAAACTGGTCAAATAGTCGTGGGTATCTGTGGCATATTGCTGCTGCTACTGGGAATCACTGGATTAATACTATGGCCTGGTTGGAAACGGTTCGGTCAAGGTTTCAAAATCCGATGGAATTCTCCTAAGCAACTGGTTAACTACGACATCCACAAAGTAGGAGGGATTTTGTCCGCTGCGTTCCTAATCCTCCTTGCTTCCACGGGAGCAGCGTTGGCTTTTAACTCTCAGTTTGAAAGTGTAATTTATGGGTTAACAAATACACAAACACCCGCCGAACCAAAATCTACCCTTTTTCCAAATAAGTCACCAATAGCATTAAATGAAGCTTTACAAAAAGCTTCTTTAGCATTGCCAGAGGGGGAAGCTACCTATATTTCCCTTCCTAGCGAACCGGATGTGGCTTTTCGAGTCACCATCAAATTACCCCAAGAAGCAACTCCCAGCGGTCGCAGTAATGTTTATGTTGACCAATACAGCGGTGAGGTTTTACGGGTAGAAAATTCTCTTAAGTTACCCCTGGGAACCAAGATTATGAATGCACTGTTTCCTATGCACATGGGTAACTTTGGTGGGATTCCTATGCGAATTTTATACGTGTTTATAGGCTTCACACCCACTGTTTTATTTATCACGGGCTTCGCGTTGTGGCGGCAGCGTCAGTGGGCGATCGCACGTCGCAAAGAAGCTATTTTCCAAAGCCAAAGCTTACCAGAAGAGAAGGAAAAGATACTTACGACTACTGCATGGCCTTGGATTTGAGTGTTATAACATCCATCGACCATTTAAACTTAACTTTTCCTATCCAAACTTTGACTGTTTACTTGTGTATAGCAGCCCTATTTGAGCTGTGACTACCTTTTAAACGAACCACTAAGGCGCAGAGGAGGAGGAAAGAGAGAAGTTGGTAAATGAGTTAGGATTTCTATATAGAAGCTTTATTTTTATTTAGTAAAAAAAACAGCTCCTCTGGGGGATATAGAATAGTCTGGAAAAAAGAGCGAATTTTTTTTAATTCCTACATGGATTGCAATTCCTACATAAATTGTTATGTATGAGTTTATAAAAACCTGATAATTTTTTCTTTTCTCAAGTTCTTAACATAAAAATCTCAAGATTGGTTAAACAGTAATTATATTCTTAAGTTAGCTAAAACCTACCAAAAATCAACGCATATGTGTTAATTTTCATAGGTTATGCTGGGATTAAACTAACCTACAATTAATAATTAATTTATTTATGAATTTCTCTCTTTTATCAGTCAAGCGTATCAGTAGTTCGTCAAAAAAAAATAGAGGCGTTGCAGGCAATGTTTCTACACATTAAATAGGATTGCTATATAGGAGAAAAAACTAATGGAACCAGAAAATCAGCCAACCAACCTTAACAAGTTTCTTATTATTTGGATGGGACAGTTGGCATCAGTTCTTGGCTCCGAGATGACTAACTTTGCTATTACTTTATGGGCTTGGGAACTTACAAATCAAGCAACGCCCTTGTCTTTAATTATATTTTTTACCCACATCCCAAAAGTAATCGCCGCCTCTTTCGCTGGGTTATTTGTCGATCGCTGGAACCGTAAATACTTAATGATGCTGGGTGATACAGCCGCAGGTTTCTCGACAGTTGCCATTTTATTACTACTGTTGACCAATCACTTGCAAATTTGGCATTTTTATGTGACAGGAGCCATTAATGGTTTCTTTGGCTACGTCCAGAGTCTGGCTTACTCAGCCTCTATGTCAGCGATCGTACCCAAACAGCATTACACTCGTGCTACTGCAATGAGTTCATACATCACCTATTCTGGTTCTAGTATCATTGCACCAGCGTTAGCGGGGGCGCTTTACTATACAATTGGGTTCCAAGGAATCCTGACAATTGATATTATTACCTTTGCGATCGCTATCAGTACGCTTTGGTTTATAGCTATCCCACAACCCCAAAAAAGCCAAGAGAGTCGCCATAGCCAAAACATTAAGCAAGAGTTGACATTTGGTTTCAGTTACATCTTGAAGCGTCCTAGCCTTTTAACAATCCTTATTTTCCTGCTAAGTTCTAATTTATTTGATACTGCTAATGGTGCGATTCATTCTCCGATGATTTTAGCTCGTAGTGGTGATAATGCAGGGGTACTCGCCAGCGTACAAGCCGCCATCGGTATAGGTGGTGTAGTCGGTGCTGTGGTACTTAGTATTTGGGGCATTTCCCAGCACCGCATTCACGGGTTGTTGTTAGGGACAGCATTGAGCTTTACTGGCATGATGGTGTTGGGTTTAGGGAATTTGCCCTCAATTTGGATGATAGCTGGCTTTTTTATGGCTTTCTTTTCACCTTTTATCGGTAGTTCTAATCAAGCTATTTGGCTATCAAAGGTGGAACCCAACGTCCAAGGACGTGTTTTTGCTACTCGCTACTTAATTGCTCAGATTACTGCACCACTGGGGTTAGCGATCGCTGGACTTTTAGCTGACTATGTTTTTGAGCCAGGGATGGTACCAGGAGGCTTTCTGGCTGGGAGCTTGGGTAGTATATTTGGTACTACCTCTGGATCTGGAATGGCACTTCAATATACTCTCTTCTCCTTTTGTGGTTTGCTCATCGGCTTGGGTGGGTATGCTTTCCCTGCGTTGCGCGATGTAGAAACTATTGTCCCAGACTGCGATCGCGCTACAGAGCCTAATCCCTGAAAAAATGAGCATAAATTTTTTTAGATTTATGGTGTATAAAATCTAAAAAAAACGTTTAAAAGTAATTTTTTCAGGATTCAACGAGATAGCAATTACTGAGATATAGCAGTTCTAAATGATTCGAGAAGGCGAGATACCCGACTTCTTCGAGAAGTCGGGTATCTGAAAGGCTATCCTTCACAACTCAAATAGGATTGCTTGTGGAGATTGATGCGTTGGCAAAGCCCGCGGAAGGCATCGCTATAATTAAAACAATTTCCCCAAGATCCAAACACAGCAGTATGGTACAACAACTACCAACAGATACCGCACCAGCCATCATCTACCCTGACAGCGACGGTCAGCAAATGTCAGACAACACTAAACAATTTCGTTGGATTGTAATAATTAAGGAAAACTTAGAATTATTGTTTGCCGCTTACATGGATGTATTTGTCGCAGGTGATTTACTTTGGTATCCCGTCGAAGGAGATAACAAGACTCGCCAAGCGCCAGATGCAATGGTAATCTTTGGTAGACCAAAAGGTGATAGGGGTTCCTATAAACAATGGGAAGAAGATAATATTCCCCCACAGGTTGTTTTTGAAATCTTATCTCCCGGAAATCGTCTTAAAGCAATGGCTCATAAATTAAAGTTCTACGAACGCTACGGCGTTGAAGAATATTACATTTACGATCCAGATGACATTGAGTTAATCGGCTGGCTGCGTTCTGGAGAGCAATTAGAGATAATTGAAGAGATGAACGGATGGGTTAGCCCTCGTCTAGGGGTAAGGTTCCAGGTGACATCCGATAATTTGGAAATTTTTTCACCCACAGGAGAACGGTTTCTGACCTTTGTTGAATTGGCTCAACTTAGGGAACAGGAACGTCAAAGGGCTGATGAGGAACGTCAAAGGGCTGAAACTGAACGCCAACGGGCTGATGAAGCACTATCTCAGCTGGAACAAGAAAGACAGCGTTATCAAGCCTTAGAGGAACTCCTGCGAGAACGAGGGATTAACCCGGAACAGTTGTGAAGGCAGACCTAACCCCCTAATCCCTGCCCTGTGAGAGAAGGGGGAATTATGACTCCCCTCTCCTGCTAGGAGAGGGTTAGGGAGAGGTTAACCCGCCACCCGCTTAGGCGCTGAAGTATTTAGCTGCTGGGTGATAGGCAATAATCGCAGTTGTAGATTGTTCCGGATAAAGTTGTTCGCTTTCATCCATGTGGAGATTGATGCGATCGCTTCCCAACAACTCTAACAATTTATACTGATCCTGAATATTCGGACAAGCCGGATACCCAAAACTATACCGACTCCCCTGATAACGCTGCGCCAAAATATCCCGAATATTATCCGGTTCCTCACCACCAAACCCAAACTCCCGCCGAATTCGGGCGTGAAGCCACTCCGCCACAGCCTCAGCCGTCTGCACAGCCAAACCATGAAAATACAGATAATCGCTGTATTGATTACTCGCAAAAAGCTTCTGCGCGAACTCCGTCGCAATATCCCCCACAGTCACCGCCTGCATCGCAAACACATCAATTTGTCCTGACTCAACAGGCGCAAAGAAATCAGCAATACACAGCCGACGCATAGACCTCTGGCGAGGAAAATTAAACGTCGCCACAACCTTCTTCTCCCTCTCTTCCTTCGCGTCTTTGCGGTTCATCCCCTCCGGATCGTACAAATACAACGAATTCCCTTCAGACTGGCACGGGAAATACCCATAAACAACTTGCGGACGCAGCAAATTCTCCTCTAAAACTCGCTGCTTCCACTCCTTCAAAATCGGATAAACTGTCTCCTCCAAAAACTGATTGTACTCCTCACGAGACTGCTCTTTCGGCTTGCGGAATTGCCACTGTCCAGCAATCAAAGCTTGCAAATCCAGATACTCAAAAACCTCCGCCAACGGGATATCTTCAGGCTGCAATAACTTACTACCCCAGAAAGGCGGAATTGGACGCTCAATATCGGTTGCTACTGCCTCAGAACGCCGTGTATCTTCAGGTTGGGACACCACCTCATTCTTGCCGTCTCCGCCTGCGGGAAGGGTGTTACTTTCTTCTCCTTCCGTCGTTGACGCGGGAGGGTTGGAGAGGGAGTCAGATATTGCAACTTCATCCAAAAATCCCTGTAAATTATCCCAATTTCCCGCAGATTTTGCAGGCATCAATTTATCCATGAAATGCAAGTCAGAAAAAGCATCTTTGCCGTAAATCACCTTACCTTTGTAAGTGTTTTGGCAATCTTCATAGACAAATTTTGGGGTTAGTGCCGCACCGCCTAAAATTACTGGAACTGTAATTCCTTTTTGGTTAAAAACCTCCAAATTCTCTTTCATAAAAGCGGTGGATTTCACCAACAACCCGCTCATCGCAATACAATCAGCCTGGTGCTGTTCAAAAGCATCAACGATGTTATCAACTGGCTGCTTGATGCCAATATTAACCACCTTGTAACCATTATTTGAAAGAATAATATCCACCAAATTCTTACCGATATCGTGGACATCTCCTTTAACGGTGGCAATTACTACAGTTCCTTTGGCATTATTTCCAGCATCTTTCTTTTCCATCAATGGTTCTAGATAAGCAACAGCCGCTTTCATTGTTTCTGCTGATTGCAACACGAAAGGTAACTGCATTTGTCCGGAACCAAACAACTCGCCAACAACTTTCATGCCATCAAGCAGGAAAGTATTAATAATATGGAGAGGCGGATATTTTTCTAAAGCTTTGGTAAGTTGTTCTTCTAAACCGATGCGTTCTCCGTCGATGATGTGACGCTTGAGACGTTCTTCGACTGGTAGATTTTCATCCCCAGAGCGATCGCGTTTTGTGGTTTTCCCTTCAAACAGTGTGGTAAGCTCTCCCAAGGGGTCATAAACGCAAACATCACCCTCAAATTTGCGCTCATCGTAAATTAGCTTGCGGCAGACTTCTTGATGTTCTGGCTCAATTTTTGCCAATGGTAGAATCTTGCTGGCGCTAACAATTGCCGCATCCATTCCCACCGCCATCGCCTCGTGCAGAAACATGGAATTCAGCACCACTCTCGCCGCTGGATTCAAGCCGAAAGAGACATTAGAAACGCCCAGCATAACGTGACATCCAGGCAATTCTTCCCGGATGCGACGGATAGATTCAATTGTGGCTTTAGCGTTGGCGCGGTCTTCTTCAATGCCCGTAGAAATAGGTAGAGCTAGTGTATCAAAGAATATCTCATGAGCTGGAATACCGAATTCAACAGCTTGATGATATGCCCGGTGCGCGATCGCAAACTTCTTATCAGCCGTCCGCGCCATCCCATCCTCATCGATAGTGCCAATTACTACACCAGCCCCGTACTTCTTCGCCAACTCCAACACCTTCAAAAAGCGCGGCTCACCATCTTCATAGTTAGTCGAATTGAGCAAACACTTACCACCAGAAACCTTTAACCCCGCCTCCATCTTTTCCCACTCCGTCGAGTCCAGCATCAGCGGCAAAGTAACATTTGTTACTAACCTCGATGCCAACTCGTGCATATCACGCACACCATCGCGTCCCACATAATCCACGTTGACATCGAGGACGTGCGCC
Source organism: Trichocoleus sp. FACHB-6 (assembly GCF_014695815.1). NCBI lineage: Bacteria > Bacillati > Cyanobacteriota > Cyanophyceae > Leptolyngbyales > Trichocoleusaceae > Trichocoleus > Trichocoleus sp. FACHB-6. The sequence goes on along the minus strand of NZ_JACJOY010000072.1, from coordinate 64,577 downwards.
CCCTCGCGCACCTGCGACTTAGCCAAAGACACCAGCCCATCCCAGTCTTCCGCATTCAGCAAATCGCGGCACTTCTTAGAACCACTAGCATTTAGGCGTTCACCCACAATCAAGAATGAATTATCCTGGTCATAAGGCTGAGCGCTGTAAATCGACGCACCCGCAGGCTCATAGCTAGGCTGTCGCTCCTTCGGCTTCAAACTCTTGCCAATTTCTGCCAACTGTTCAATATGGGCAGGGCGCGTACCGCAACAACCGCCAATCACCTGCACGCCCAAATCTTCTACAAAGTGCATCAGCGCCATCCGCAATTCCATCGGAGTCAGACGATAATGTGCATGACCGCCGACATTTTCCGGAAGTCCCGCATTCGGGATACAAGAAACCACAAAAGGCGAATGTGCGGAAAGATACTTAATATGCTCCGCCATCCGGTCGGGGCCAGTGGCACAATTTAACCCCAAAATATCAATCGGGTAAGGTTGCAGAATCGTCAAAACTGCGCTGATATCAGAACCCACCAGCATCGTCCCAGTAGTTTCCATCGTCACCGACACCATCAGCGCTCGTCTTTCGCCTTTGTTCTCAAATACTGACTCAACTGCATTCAGCGCCGCCTTAATTTGCAGCACATCCTGACAAGTCTCAACAATAAACAAATCTACGCCGCCATCAAACAGCCCTTCTGCTTGTTCTGCAAAAGAAGCTTGCATCGTGTCAAAATCAATATGTCCCAGCGTCGGTAACTTTGTCGTTGGCCCCATCGAACCAGCAACAAATCGGGGTTTCTCCGGCGTAGAAAATTCTGCCGCCACCCGTTTGGCTAGTTCCGCCGCCTTTTTATTCAAACTATACGCTTCATCCGCCAAGTCATACTCAGCCAGCACAATAGACGCAGCGCCAAAGGTATCCGTCTCAATCACATCCGCACCAACCGCCAGAAAGTCGCGATGTACCTTCTCTACGGCTTCTGGCTTTGTGTATATCAGATACTCGTTACAACCTTCGTATTGCGCCCCACCAAAGTCTTCAGCTGTGAGGTTTTGCGTTTGCAGGTTGGTTCCCATTGCGCCATCGAAGACGATGACAGGGCGTTCGGGACTGTGGAGGCGAGTCAGGAAGGGGCTAGTCATAGATGGCGACGGCTTTAAAATATGAATTGAGTTAGGCTTTGAAGGATCAGCTTAATATATTTTGCAATATTTAATAGATTTCTGGAGTAATCAAAGCGATGAACGTGCAGACACCGAATACATCTACTCTCCCACAAGAGCAAGTTACTACACAAGCAATTATTTTAAATGGCGTTAAATGGCAAACTTTTAAGGCATTGATGGCAGATGTTGGAGATGGTCGCGCTTGGAGAATTGCTTATGACCAAGGAGTTTTAGAAATCAGGATGCCATTATAAGAACATGAACAACCTAAAATCATGTTGGCGTATTTCGTCACAACCATAGCAGATTTGCTAGAAATCGAGACTATGGAACTGGGTGCGCTGCTCCTTGAAGGGGAAGATTTACGCCGTGCTATTGAGCCAGATACCTGTTTTTACATTCAGAATGAATCTCTAGTCAGAAGCAAAATAATTGACTTGCAGACTGACCCACCACCAGACTTGGCAATAGAGTCTGACTATACAACTTCTTCCCTGGATAAATTTACAATTTATGCCTCTCTCGGTGTTCCTGAACTGTGGAGATATACGAAGCAAACACTAGAGGTTTATCATTTGGTAAACGGACAATATGATCTATCGGCAAATAGCCTGGCTTTTCCATTTTTGCCAATAGCAGAATTGCCTGAATTTATTAAACAAACTAAAACTATCGGACAAAGAGCTACTGTGCGTTTATTTCGGGCGCTAATCCAAGAAATTTTACATCCGAATTCAGGGAACGCGGGTTGATATCGAAAGTATGGCTCATCTGCGATATCCCCCATAACCCCAGCAGAATTACCGTTTTCATCCATTAAATAACGTTTTTTTTATCAAATTATAAAACTGCCCTGTCTTTTGGTTGTTTTGTCCTTGCTTTCTATTTGGATACAGTATCTTTTTGGGTACTATCTTCCTTTTAAGTGCATACTTTACAAATTTAGTCAATCTCGATTATATTTTAATTATTGAATCTAAAAGTAACCCGGCAACAATGAAATAACCAGTTATCGCTCATAGAAATCCAATTGTTTTAGAACTGGAAACAGGCACGTATTACTGGTGTAGTAACGGACAATCTAAAAATCAGTCTTACGGTCACAAAGTAACAGAATTTGCTCCTGGGACTTTTCAGATTACGGAAAAACAACCAAAAGCAATTTGTATCTGCAAATACACAGGTAATTCTCCATATTGTGACGGTAGCCATAGCCAACTTTAAGCTGTAATTCCTGCTGCTACATCTTTGAGGTAAATAGGAGTAGAAAATGATTACACTTCGGAAATCAGAAAATCGAGGACACGCTAATCACGGTTGGCTAAACACTTACCATACATTTTCCTTCGCTAACTATTACGATCCTACTCACATGGGCTTTAGAAGCCTGCGGGTAATTAATCAGGATCGGGTACATCCAGGGAAGGGTTTTCCAACCCATTCCCACAATGATATGGAGATTGTTACCTATGTGCTGGAAGGTGCTTTAGAACATAAAGATAGCTTGGGTACTGGTTCGATAATTCGTCCTGGTGATGTGCAGAGAATGAGCGCTGGTACAGGTATCGCTCACAGCGAGTACAATCATTCTCAAACTGAAGGAGTGCATTTTCTGCAAATTTGGATTTTGCCGAATAAAAAAGGGGTAAAACCAACTTACGAGCAGAAGACTTATTCTGATGAGGAAAAACGGGGTAATCTTCGCCTAATTGTTTCTGAAGATGGGCGCAGTAACTCAGTTACAATTCATCAAGATGTTGATACCTATACCACCTTACTTGATACTGGTGAGCAAGTTATTCACCAACTTAAACCTAACCGTCATGCTTGGGTGCAGGTAGCGCGAGGTAGCGTAATGCTGAACGACAACTTGCTAGAAGCAGGTGATGGTGCGGCTGTGAGTAACGAGGAGTCACTAAAGCTAGTCGGTAAGGAAATGGCAGAAGTGCTACTCTTCGACATGGCATAATCGGCAAATTCCACCCTAATTTCTCTCCTTTGGTAGTCGAGTTAGGGGATGAGGGAAGTGCTATAGCAATCCTCGGTAGAGTTGTGAGCCAGCCCTTCAGATGCCCGACTTCTTAGAGAAGTCGGGCATCTCGCCTTCACGAATCATGTAGGACTGCTATAGAAAATAAAACTCTTTCCAAATAGGGATGCAGTGGTTTCAGCTAGACTGAAATAAAAAAGCAGCGTTGCGCCACTTTTGCTTATGTCTAATGTTGCATTTGACCGCAGCCCGTGTGTTTTACTTGTGGAAACAGACGAAGTTCTTGTTCAGCGTGTGAGTCTGGACTTAAGAGAAGCGGGATATACTACTGTTGTTGCGCCCGACTCCACTAGCGGTTTCCATCAAGCGTGCGAACTCCAGCCAGCTTTGGTTGTTGTAGATAGAGTTTTGACAGGAGATTCTGGGCTAAAGTTGTGTACTCAGCTGAGAAATGCAGGCTCTCGTGTGCCTGTGCTTCTGTTAATGGCACGGGATACGGTTGAGGATAGGGTTGCTTGTTTGGAGTCTGGTGCCGATGATTATTTTCTCAAACCTTATCGCACTGATGCCTTTTTGCAGCTGGTACGCCTCTATTTACAGCCGGAAGCTGGTGCTAATGAACAGTTACGATTTAGCGATCTGGTGTTAGACTTAGCTACTCGCCGAGCGATGCGTAACGGGCGAACGATTGATCTGACAATGAAGGAATTTGAACTGTTGAAGTATATGATGTCCCATCCCCGTGAGGTTTTGACCCGCGAACAGATTCTAGAAAATGTTTGGGGTTATGAGTTTATGGGTGAGTCGAATGTCATTGAGGTGTATATTCGATATTTACGTCTCAAAATTGAGGAGGAGGGGGAGAAGCGTTTGATTCAGACAGTGCGGGGTGTGGGGTATGTTTTGCGGGAAGCGTAAGTATAAGGATGAGGGATGAATTTGTGAGTAGTCGGGTTAGTTTGCTGTGGATAATGCTGTGCGTGTTGCTGATGGGATGTTCGCCACCAGTATCAAAGTCAGAACTAAAAACGCCTTCTGGTGAGATGCAGTTGTCACCAACACCAACTTCTTTGTCAGTGCCATTAGAATCTAAAACGCTTTCTGGTGAGGCGCAGGCTTCGGGAATCAAGGATAATTTGGGTCAAACTTTGCCAATTTCTGCTAAAGCTATTATTGCAGGCGAGGCGATCGCGTTGGAAGTGGCGCGAACCCCAGAGCAACAGGCTATGGGTTTGATGTACCGCACGTCTTTGGCTGATGACCGGGGGATGCTGTTTGAGTTCGGGACACCGCGACCAATTGGCTTCTGGATGAAGAATACGCTCATCCCTCTAGATATGATTTTTATGCGGGATGGTGTAGTGAAATTTATTGCGGCAAATGTCCCTCCCTGCACTACCAGTATCTGTCCTACCTATGGCCCCGATACACCTACCGATCGGGTGATTGAACTCCGGGGAGGACGAGCCGCCGAACTGGGTCTAAAAGTAGGCGATCGCGTTACCATTGAGCAGCTGGATACAAATACGGATACCCCTACACGCCCAGCTTTGTAATTCTTATGAAACCAATTTAAAATTTAACTCATACTATTCGCGCATTTGTTACCAAAGTAAGGTAATCTTTCCCAAGATAGAGTTTGAGGGTGAATTTTTAATTTAAAGTTAACGCTTAAACCTCTTCTCGCTTCAAGAGAGTTGGTTCCTCTAAGGATGAGAGAGTGTTTCGGTGTGTAGGTGTGGGGTGGGTGTAACAGAAGCGCTCTTAAAAAGTAAATCTCTCCTTTTAGAGAGGGATGAAATTTAAATGGTGAAGTAAAAAAATATTAAGCAAAGTTTACTTTTTGACAATTGGTTGGGGTTTGGCGGAAACAATGGAACCACACTTAGGTTTCCGGTGTCTTTGTCACCAAACAACCCCGCTCAAAGGTAACTGGAAACTAAGCCAGTTATATCCCTATCTTCGTTAATGGTAGAACCATCTGCCCAATTGTCACAGGAAGTTGGTGATCTGTGACACCTGAATTCGGTCAGGTAAAAGGAAAATAGTAGGGAAGCAGCTTTGATAACGGTGGACAGATATGATTCTGTCTATCGATACTTTAAACAAGCAGCGTTTTAATTACAAAATAACAAAACAGACTTTGATAAAAGGTGGTGAAAGCTAATATGGCACCTGCAAGCTATTCTCGGTTTCTTCGGTTTTTACAAGAAGATTTGGCAATATCCAAAGCTTCAATTTCGATCGCTTTGCGGCATCGGGAAAACGATCCAGGGCCTTTGCCGATGATTTTATGGCAGTACGGTTTAGTAACGCTAGAACAGTTAGATCAAATTTATGATTGGCTGGAAACTGCATAAGAATTCATGACTCGGCGAGGAGCAAAAAAGTCATGTCAATATTGGGCTTTGGTATGATCCTGACCCACAGAAGAAGACCTAGGAGGTTCAATCTGTTACAATTTATCCAAACAAAGAGAGCAGGTCGATAAAAGGCCCGCTCTTTTTTGTTATTAGGACAAGGGTTTCGTTTTTCAGTAATAGATGTCTTTATAGCGTTTGTCAGTTGCCTGGAATATATTAATTAGCTTAATTAGCCCCTACAGAAGTACCGCACCCAACCCTTGAATTGCTTTAATTGCAGCTTTCGCTTAATTAACATCAATACAACTTAACTGAAAGTGCAAAATTTGATAAAATATATAGTGGTAACACCCGTTGGTCGTCCGGGCTGGACAGGCGTGAAACTGGTGCGAAAACATCTGCCAACGTTAAAAGCAAAGTACACAGAACTTCCGGAAGCTAAAGTCTGGGACTAGGTCACAACAATTTGATAATTGTAGGGTGGGCATTGCCCACCCTATGAAACTAATTACTAATCGCTTAAGATTGGGCAAACACTCTGGCAGCAGCCGCAACACCAGCACCGGGAGTAAAGCCTTCATATCCTACTTCGCGCAGGGTGGCTTCCAAGGAGGCAACAGCAGCGAGAATATCGCGATCGCTCACAAACCCCAAGTGACCAATACGGAAGATTTTGCCTTTGAGATGGTCTTGTCCGCCAGCCAGAACGATGTCAAACCGCTTTTTCATCACCGACCGGATTTTTTCGGAATCCACCCCAGTTGGTGCCACAGCAGTAATTGCCGGACTACCAAAACCGTCAGGGGCAAATAAAGGTAACGATAGCCCTTTCATCGCTTCGCGGGTAGCATTCATCAAGCGCTGGTGCCGCCCATAGATAGATTCCAACCCCTCAGCCTTCATCATCCGTAAGGCGGTATGCAATGCCACCATCAGGTTAACTGGCGGAGTGAAGGGAGTAGTATTTTTAGCAGCATCTTTGCGATACTTGCCTAAATCCAGGTAGAAGCGGGGCAACTTAGCGGTTTTATAAGCTTCCCAGGCTTTCGGGCCGACGGATACAAAGCCTAAACCAGGGGGAATCATGTAGGCTTTTTGGGAACCGGAAGCCACCACATCCAGCCCCCATTCGTCAATAGGCAAATTCACAGCCCCCAAGCTAGTGACAGCATCAACGATTATTAAAGCTTCGCCGTGGGCTTTGACATGACGGTTAATGGTTTCCAGATCGTTGAGAACACCCGTAGAAGTTTCGCTATGGGTGATAATAACCGCTTTGATTTGTTTGTCGGTGTCGGCTTCGAGTTTGGCACGAATTTGTTCTGGATCTAGAGGTTGACCCCATTCGGCTGTAACTTTGTCAACATTTAAACCGAAAGCTTCGGGTAATTCTGCCCAGCGATCGCCAAATTTGCCGTTACAGCCAACCAACACGCGATCGCCTGGACTCAAAAAGTTAATAATGCCAGCTTCCATCGCCCCGGTACCGCTGGCAGTTAAACACAGTACATCATTCTGTGTCTGGTGCAACCATTTGAGGTTTTCTGTCACCTCTGCCATCAACTTGCCAAATTCGCCGCTGCGGTGTCCGAAGGGGTGCTTGGCTAAGGCTAGGAGTACCTGTTCCGGCACTGGCGTAGGGCCGGGAATCATCAGCATTAGCTTGTCATCCATTGATCTGTCCTTAAAGTTGAAGAGCGCATTATTTAGGATCGCACATCTATAGCTGATTGCTAATGGCTAATTACCAGGTTGTCAATTACCATCAGCTATTAGCAATTAATAAATGAGTTGTAAAAATTCATGAACCGCTTTGGTGGAGCGTTGGCGTAAGCGATCGCGCTTAGGAAGATTTAACGAGTAACTTAGAATTGCTACATTAGCCATTAGCAAATAAATACTAACTAACTTCTGGGTTCGCTGGCGGAGTCTTTCTTAAGAAAGCTGGCAAATCTACCTGCAAATTTTTGTTTGGTGGAGGAGATGCTATAGGTGTTGGAGAAACTGGCTTAGAGAGTTGAGAAGCGGCGGCGGATTGGGTTGTCATCAGCAGTTCCAAGAGTTCATCTGGACAGTCTGCGATGACTTTTTCCATTACCTCCTTGAGTTGTTGAGCAAAGGCGTTGGCTGTACCGTAACGATCTTTCCAATACTGGATAGCTGCTTCATATTCGCCTGCTTGCTGGGCAGATTTAAGAATTTGCTCTTGCAGGGTGCCTATTTGTAACTCAAGTTCGGCGGTGCGGGAGGAATGGCGATCGCGTGATTCTGCCAGTTCATGACAAGCTTGTTGAAGTCGAGCCTGAATCTTCAGCTGTTGCTCCAGCTGAATTTCTAATGCTTCAATTTGGCGGTAAAGGGTGTCAATGGTGGCATTTTGTTCCGAGACGAGGGTTTCAGTCTGGTGGAGTGTCACCGTTAGTTGTTGTTGGTCTTCCAGGGCTGCGTGGGCTTGTTGGAGATGATCTTCTAGCTGATTTAGAGTAGCAGCGCGATCGCTTAACCGACGATACAGCGCCTCAATTTGTTGATGAGACTCGGCTAGCTGCACCTCCACACTTCTCCTCAAGCTTCGAGCCTCCAGAATTTCTGCTTCTAGCTCCTGCACTCGTAAAACTTGAGCTTCCAGAGATGTTTGTCTCGTCTCTATCTCCTGCTGCAACAACTTTTGACCAGCTTGAACAGCTCGACGGCTTTGAGCCAACTCTTTTCGCAGGTGTCCCAGTTCTCCTTGCTGCGATAAAGCGTTTTTTTCAATAATCGCCAACAATTCTTGAACAGTTTGGTCTTTGAGTAGCGCTTGTGTTTCTTGCGCTTCCAGAGCCTTTTGCTGCTCGGCTAATTCTTGTTTTAGTTGAGAAAGGGCCTGCTGTTGAAGGTTAGCTACTTCCTCTGTTGAGGCTAGCTGGGCTTTCAAAAGGTTTCGTTCGCCAAGTTCGAGTCTGAGTTCATTTACACAAGCTTGGGACTCTTGCAAAGCCTGCTCTAACTGATTAATGCGCTCTAATTGCTGTTGGTCATGGGTTACACGAGCATCCGCCGCCTTAGCTGCTTCTCGCCATTGTTCCAACTCTTTGAGTAAAGCTTGACGTTCCTGCTCCCAAGATTGTCCCTGGTCTGGTTCGTGAGGTTGTTGGGTAGCATCAGCATTCGTTTGTTCTGCTTCTGCTAACGCTTCCTGGGAGTCCCACCAGAAACGATTACTTGAATCTGGTTCAGTCACTCCTAACCTCCCAGAAATCAATAATAGTTTTGGTGCATCCAGCAGCCATTTCGTAGTTACAAGTTATGAGTTATATCTCTCAGTGTATTCAAAACTCATAACTTTTAACTTTCTAACCCTTCGGTTCCCGTTGTCCGGTGACGACATCAGGCGGCGGTGTCTCCTCAAAAGCGATATTATTCACAGACCAACGGTAATCAATTGGTAAATTTGCTCTAGCGCAGGTTTGCTCAATTTGCTTTTGTTGAGCCATCGCTTTGCGTAGGGTACTTATAAGCTGGTGAACTTGCTCCCGCACTGCTGGTTGTTGTCTTGCAGCAAAGGAGGTTTGGCGTTCTAAAAGTTGCAGCAGTAGTTCGTAGTGAATGTGAGACGGAAGGGGAATTGGCTCCATGAAACCTGATTTACCTCAAGGGGACGGATATCTAAGTTAAGGATAAAAGCGCAAGGATGGGGGCTGAAGGAAGAAATTTTTTAGCTCAAATCCGTCTTATTACCCATATTATTTCTCAGGTTGTTGATGGTTGATTGTTCATTAGACTTCTTGCAGTCATCGCCTTGAAAATAAATTTCTGGTTCAAAACTTCAACCCGTTACAACGGGTTGAAACATTTACTAAAGGATCGCGGCGATGATTTTAGCTATGATGCCCTGTTCAGTTCGGGGCAGAATTAATGCAACAAGTCTATTGATGAACTATGAACCATGAACTATTTAATTATGGGCAATTAGCCAGATTTAATTTATTTATATTTCCTCTTTCATCCTTCTTCCTGATTCAAAAGCGTGTCACTTGGAAAACAACTTGGCGATACCCGCAGCCGGGTCAGGCTGTTTTACCAAAGATTCACCAATTAGCACTGCATCTGCACCAGCAGCCTGAACCGTGCTAAGGTCAGATGGGGTGTGCAGCCCGGACTCACTAACGACAAGAATGCCGCGCTCTTGCAACTCGCTGCTTCGTGCTGCCAGAATCTGACAGGTTGTTTGCAGATCCACAGAAAAATCTTGCAAGTTGCGATTATTTATACCAACTAGGGTAACGTCTTTCAGGGATAATACGCGGTCTAGTTCTGCTAGAGTATGCACTTCAATCAGGGGTGTCATCCTCAAAGCGTTGGTAATTTTGACAAAGTATTGCAGGTCTTTGTCGTTAAGAACTGCCGCAATTAGCAGGACGGCATCAGCTCCGTGTCGTCGGGCGAGATAGATTTGATAAGGATATATTACAAAATCCTTACACAATACGGGCAAGTCTACGGCAGCGCGAACAGCAGTCAAGTTTTCAAAGCTACCAGAAAAGAATTTTTTATCAGTGAGTACCGATAAACAACTCGCTTGTCCCTGCTGATATGCGGTAGCGATCGCTACTGCATCGAAATCTTCCCGAATTATTCCCTTACTGGGACTGGCTTTTTTTACTTCCGCAATTAAGGCAGGTTTTGTCTTACCTTGTCGTAATGCCCCAACAAAGTCACGCACTGCTGGCGCTGTCTGTACTTGACGCTGCAACTCGTTCAAGGGGAGACGTTCTCGCATCCGGTCAACTTCCGTCTCTTTATGCCAGACAATTTCCTCCAAAATGTGACTTGGTTCATTACCAGGTACGACAACTCGATAACCGAAATTGCTGATGGAAACAGATGGGTTTGGTGGACGACGGCGAATTTGCATAGATATAGTTTGGCACAATTCGATTTTGGATTTTGCGGAGGTCGGAGTTTCTCCGCCTCCGATGATTTTAGATTTTGGATTGAAAACAAAATCCAAAATCTAAAATCCTGGCATTGGCTAGTGACTTCCTACAGCCCGTTTGTAGGCTTCATCCAGCACTTCCGAGAGGGTAGGGTGAGCGTGGACATAGTAGGCTAAGGTGTTGACAGTGTTACGAGAAGCGATCGCATTTGCGGCTTCGTGGATCAAATCTGCTGCGTGCATTCCGATAATATGAACGCCCAGCACTTCCCCGGTGTCTTTGCGGTAGACGACCTTTGCCATGCCGTCCGCTTCTCCTTCAGCGATCGCTTTCGAGTTACCTTTGAAGTAACTCTTCGCTACCCCTACTTCAAATCCCTGTTCTTTCCCCAAATCCTTTGCTGCTGTTTCTGTGTAGCCGACAAAGCTGATTTCTGGGTGGGTAAATGCTGCGGCTGGGATACTGTGATAGTCTACCAATCGATGGCGATCGCAGATATTTTCTACTGCCACGACACCTTGAGCAGACGCAGCATGAGCCAGCATCATCTTACCAGTGGCATCTCCAATCGCCCACAGGTGGGGTACTACTTCGCCGCCTGACAAAACTGCCATCCGGTCATCGACGGTGATAAAGCCCTTTCTATCTGTCTCTACGCCCACCGATTCTAATCCCAGGTCTTTAGTATCTGGAATGCGTCCCGTAGCAACCAGACAAGCATCTACTTCCAGTACGTCCACCACTTCTTTAGTTTTAGCATCGGCTAGCTCAATAACTACTGGCGTTCCAGGGGTGACACTTTTTGCCAAAATGCCGACTTTGGTTTCGATGTCGCGCGGCTTAATCAGTATCCTTTCAGCTATAGTTGCAATGTCGCGGTCAAAACCAGGCATCAGCTGGTCTAAAGCTTCAATCATCGTCACTTCACAGCCTAAAGCTGTGTAAATATCCGAAAACTCCAGACCGATGTAACCGCTGCCAACAATTGCGATCCACGGTGGTAGCGATTCCAATTTTACGCCTTCATCACTGGTAAAGACGGTTTTGTGGTCGATTTCAATACCTGGAGGAACCCAAGGAATTGATCCACTGGAAATGATAATGTCTTTTCCGGTGACAGTTTTTTCACCCGATTCTGTGGTAATAGATACTTTTTGCTGTCCAGCTACTTTACCCCTACCTCGGATGATATCTACACCCAATCGTTGTAGACTATTTGTCAAATCACCGCGAATCTTGGAAACAAGGTTGTTGGCGTGGGACGCGATCGCTTCTTTGTTAAACTCAACGCCAGATACTTGAATACCCAGCGATTTCAGGTGATGGGCGTTATGTAACTCCCGTACCCGACCAGATGCCGCAAGCAGTGCTTTTGAAGGAATGCAGCCCCGGTTAACACAAGTACCGCCCATATCTGCTGCTTCTACAATAGCGGTTTTCAGTCCGCAGCTGACGGCGTGTAATGCAGCACCATGTCCGCCTACGCCCGCCCCAATAATCACTAAATCGTAATCAAATCCCTCAGTCACGTTACTCTCCCGGTGCGCGATGCCCTACTTATTTTGAACTTGACCAACAGTGAGCGCAAGTCCCAAACGATCAGTTATTAGTCAGTAATTTGACGGGGGACATCTTTAAAGTCTCTGTTGTATTGTAGAAGCTAACATAATCGCGATTGTCGAGTTTTGGCGATCGTCTCATAACTATCAGAGTGCGCTGCTAGGATGAGCAGTGTTTTAGGAATCAGACGCATGAATTACAGTCACCAAGAGAACGAACGCGATACCGATGATTCTTTCAGCAAGTCCCTCGACGAATTGCAGGAATTGTTGCTATCTCAGGAAATTCAGAGAGATAGTTCAAAGTTGCAGGCCGTTAAGGGGAATAATCATCAACAATATCCGATTGCCGTAGATGATTTAGAGGATGCCGTTGCTGACATTGAGCAATATTTCCAAGAAATCGGGAATGGATAATTGGTCTTTGGGCATTTTCCGCTCAAAGTCTGATTTTGTAGCAAACCAATGGCTAATGGCTAAAACTTTTCTGACGCTGCGCTTCGTATAACATCAAGGCAGCTGCTACAGCTACGTTCAAAGACTCTACCCCCGGACTCAGGGGAATTTTCACCTGCACATCCGCCATTATACTTAAATTATCTGACAACCCAGCGCCTTCATTGCCCATCAAAATCAGCGTCGGACGGCGCAAGTCAACTTCCCAATAAGTTAAAGTTGCGGTGGGAACAGTTGCTACTACCTGCATCCCTTGTTTCCGACACTGGGAAATGTCAGCTATTAAATCGGAACTGACGCTCATCGGTAGCCGAAACCACTGTCCGGCTGAGGCTCGCAGCACCTTCGGATTATCTAAATCTACACTATCTGCACTCAGACAAAGCCAATCTACACCAGATGCGGCAGCGGTGCGAATCATTGTCCCCAGGTTTCCGGGATCTTGTATTGTTTCCAATACCAGCCCCAAACCAGTGACAGGTAGACTTTGCGCCCGATTGGAGACTCGCGGTGCTGTAGCGACTACACCATCTGGTTGAATTGTGGTAGCAAGAGCCTTCAAGACTTCCGGACTCACCAATTCGGTGCGCGGGGAACGTTGACAAATGCTGTTCCACAGTTGCGGGTGACGCTCCTGCCATTCCAGCGTACAGCAAACTGTCACCAAAGGATAATCAACTGCGATCGCTTCCTCCAGCAAGTGCGTCCCTTCCAACAAAAACATCTGCTGCTCTCGCCGCTCTTTAGCAGTATGCAACTTGCGGATTTGCTTTACCAGAGGATTCTGGAGACTGGTCAACATTCGATTTTGGATTTTTAGATTTTGGATTGGGGATAACTTGCTTAGTACAAAAAAATTTGGGATTACTAGCCTAGTAATCCCACAAAAATCCAAAATTGAGATGCGGAACCCGGGACTTGAACCCGGACATCCTTGCGGACTCTAGAACCTGAATCTAGCGCGTCTGCCAATTCCGCCAGTTCCGCGTAGCCTTGACTACATTTCCAAATTATCATATTGCCGCAAGTTTTGGCATTAGTCAACTAATTTGTTTGCTCCGGAAATTGGAACCAGGACAAGGTAAAATGCTTAACTCGGCTGAAAATGATATCTGGAGTGCCAATAATGTAGACATTTAAAATCTTTACTGTAGAATCAAAACCAAATTTAAAAAAATGCAACACTATTTCCGGAAATTTGGAGGATAGACCTATTAACCCCTCTCTCAACCTGACCAACACCTACTCTCTGCCCGAAGAAGACAAATCCGTCCTACAGATTTGGGGCAGAAACTCTCTGAAAGGACACGCCAAAATTAGCGGTGCCAAAAACTCAGCCCTAGCGATCATGGCGGGAGCATTGCTTTGTCCGGAAGATTTTCGCCTCCGGAATGTTCCCTCGCTTGTCGATGTGGAACGAATGGGTCAAATTTTGTCGTCCTTGGGTGTAAAGCTAGAACGAAATGGCGACATTCTCGACATCAACGCCAGCCACATCGGAGAATCAAAAGCGCCCTATGAGTTGGTTTCGCAACTGCGGGCAAGCTTCTTTCTCATAGGCCCGATGCTGGCGCGCCTGGGGGTGGCAAGGGTGCCTTTACCCGGCGGTTGCGCTATTGGTGCCAGACCAGTTGATCTCCACGTCCGGGGTTTGCGGGACATGGGGGCAGATGTGCAAATTGAGCATGGAATTGTCCATGCTTATGTCAATGGAAGCAGCGGAAAGTTAAAAGGGGCAAAAATTTATTTAGATTATCCCAGCGTCGGTGCTACAGAGACGCTGATGATGGCGGCGACCTTGGCGGAAGGCGAAACTACGATAGAGAACGCCGCACAAGAGCCTGAAGTCGCGGATCTGGCTAATTTCTGCAATTCGATGGGCGCGAGAGTTCGCGGTGCAGGCACCAACACAATTGTAATTTCCGGTGTTCCCAAATTGCATTCTACCGACTACAACATTATTCCCGACCGGATTGAGGCGGGGACGTTGCTAGTAGCAGGGGCAATTACGCACTCAGAAATCAGTATCTCGCCTGTGGTTCCAGATCATCTGACAGCAGCGATCGCTAAGCTGCGAGAAATTGGCGCTAAGGTGATTGAAGATGCACCCGACTGTCTGCGGATTATCGGCGGACACCAATACGTAGGTACTGATATCGAAACCTTGCCCTATCCGGGTTTCCCGACAGATATGCAGGCGCAGTTTATGGCGTTGCTGACACTTGCCGATGGCGATAGCGCCATCAGTGAAACCGTGTTTGAAAATCGTTTGCGTCACGTTGCCGAATTAAATCGCATGGGTGCAGATATTCGCGTCAAAGGCAACCATGCGCTAGTGCGGGGTGTGCCGATGCTATCGGGCGCGCCAGTATTAGCGACAGATTTACGCGCTTCGGCGGCGCTGGTGCTGGCGGCGCTGGCGGCAGAAGGAAAAACGACGATTCAAGGATTGCAGCATCTAGACCGAGGCTATGAGAAGCTGGAGGAGAAACTGCGGCAACTGGGAGCTAAATTAGAGCGGGTGCAGGATGAGGATACTTTGCCAGTTGAAACTGTAAAGGTTGGCTAATGGCTAAGAGGGACTAGGGACTAGGGGCTAGGGACTAGGAAAAATACTGCCCCAGTACCCAGTACCCAGTACCCAGGAACACAATTAGCAATTAGCAATTAGCATTAATCCAAGAATTCCTCCAACGCCTGTTTGAGGCTGGGATATTGATAGTCAAAGCCTTGGGTAATGGTGCGTTTTGGTAGAACTTGTTGTCCTTCCAAAACGACTTGGGCCCCATCTCCCAAAAGAACTTCTAAAGCAAAGGCGGGAACTGGCAACCAGGAGGGACGATTTAAAACTTCCCCCAAAGTTTGCGATACTTCGTTCATGCGGACTGGGTTCGGAGCTGTGGCGTTGAGAACACCTTCAACTTCTCTTTGTTGGAGTGCGAATAAAATTAGGTTAACTAGATCATCTCGGTGTATCCAAGAGAACCACTGCTTCCCTGTGCCGATAGGGCCGCCAGCAAACATTTTAAAGGGAGGAATCATTTTACCAATTGCTCCTCCCATAGCCAGAACTATCCCAATTCGCACAATCACCAGCCGCGTACCCGTGTCTTTTACTTTTTGGGCTTCTGCTTCCCATTCTTGACAAACTTGTGCCAAAAAATCATTACCAGAAGGACTGCTTTCTTCAAACGTGGCGGTTTCGCTGGTGCCATAGTAACCAATTGCGGAAGCACTCACCAAAACTGATGGTTTCGGGTTGGCTTTAGAAATGGCTTCTACAATTTTTTGAGTGCCAATTTTGCGACTATTGATAATTTCCTGCTTGTGTTCTGGTGTCCAGCGCTTTTCGGCGATGGGTTCCCCCGCCAAATTCACCACCGCATCGCATCCAGAAATCGACTGTTGCCAAGCTCCCGATTCTTTGGGATTATAGGCAACAACCTCTACACTTGGAGCGGGTTTCACAGAAGCGGGGTTGCGAGTTAAAATTAGCACCTGATGACCTTCAGCTAGTAGTCGCTCTACCAAACGAGAGCCGACAAATCCGGTTCCTCCTGCGATCGCTACTTTCATGATGCACCTGCTTGGCTAGCTGCTGTTTTTTGGGTTTCGCTGTAAGCCATGTCATTCGCTTCAGCATAGCGATTCATAAACCGCATAAATCTTTCCCAGTGGTCGTCTCGCGGGATTTCAAATTCGCAGTCCAGCCGCTCGAAATCATCCCCTTCTGGCCCTGAGAAAATAAATTTAACCGAGGAAGGCTCGACACTAATCACACCTTCTTCATCACTTAAGCGCAGCGAATTAGAAAATTTTTTTCTAAAGCTGTTGAATCTTTCTATGGATTTCAACTCTTTAAACGTCATCAATACGGTACGAACTCCAGAACTCTTGTTCCGGCGTAAGCTGACATTACTGATTTCTTCAGGAATACCTTCAAAAAATTGAATTAATGGTGTATCGGAAGTCATGAAAAAATTAAACGAAATTCCTAAGCATTGTACCGCAGGCATCACGAGAGCGAAAGGCTCTCCTGCTGCCCTACGGTTTACTTCCGGTATTCGCCATTCACCTTTATTTTTACTTGCTCAATCTTTTGTCTTTCCTATTTATCCTCTCAACTTTAACCATCCAAACAAATCCCCAACCGTTAGCCGTAGTTCTGCTACCAGGTCTGGAACGGGTAGCACATCACCTGTTTCTTGCAATAATTCTGGTTGCTGTCCGCGTGGGTAGAGTAGCACGGAGCGTTCATCTGGATCGAGCAGCCAGCCTAATTTGCTACCGTGTTGAAGGCAGTGCAAGATATTTCCGGTTACTACAGCTTTACGCCGCGAATTGAGTAATCTAGTAACTCCACCGGGTGCAAAATGGAAATGTCTTTACCTTGATTCGGTAAATGCTTAGTAATTTGCAAAGTACAACCGGGATTGGAAGAAGCGATTAATTTAGCACCAGTATTGAGCAAATTTTCTACTTTTTGCTTACCTAATTCTTCAGCAACTTCTGGCTGAAGCATATTGTAAACACCTGCGCTACCACAACACAAAGCAGCATCAATTGGTTCTCGAAGTTGTACGCCTGGGATTTGTCGCAAAAGTTGGCGGGGTTGCAAACTAATCTTTTGCCCGTGCAATAAATGACAGGCATCTTGATAAACTAAGGTTAGGGGTTTATCAGAAAGCGGTGAAAGTTTTGCTGTCACGCCTGCTTCATAAAGAAACTCTTGTGCATCTTTAACTTTAGAGGCAAAATTTGCAGCTTTTTCTTTATATTCTGGGTCATCTTGTAGGATGTGTCCGTACTCTTTTAAAGTATGACCGCAACCAGCAGCATTGATGATGATGTAGTCTACATTTGTGTCGGCAAAACTATCAATCATAGACCTAGCGATCGCTTTCGCTTGTTCTTCCTGTCCTTGGTGATGTGGTAGCGCCGCACAACATCCCTGGCTCTTGGGAATCACCACCTCACAACCATTCGCAGTTAAGACGCGCACCGTCGCTTCATTCACCTTTGAGAAGAAAAGACGCTGAACGCAACCTAAAATTACACCTACCCGATAGCGTTTCTCACCTTCAGCCGGAATAAGTTCTGGTAAAGTATCTTGAAAAGCTTTTAAAGAAAGTTCTGGCAGATTAGATTCCATCGCCGCCAAATGAGGAGATATCCGCTTAAGTAAGCCAGTAGAACGCACAATTTTTTGCAACCCCAACTTCTGATAAACCATCAGAGGAGCAAGCATTACTCGCAATCGATTAGGGTAAGGAAATAGGGAAAAAATGAGTTGCCTATATAACTTTTCTGGCAAACTGCGAGGATAATTTCGTTCAATTTGAGGACGAGTAGCAGATAACAACTTGTCATACTGAACGCCAGAAGGACAAGTTGTTACACAAGCAAGACAACCCAAGCAAGAATCAAAATGCTGCACAGTAGCAGTATTAAGAGGAATTTTCCCCTCATTAATCGCATCCATCAAATAGATACGACCCCTTGGCGAATCAGTTTCCTTACCAATTACCCGATAACTCGGACAAGTAGAAAGACAAAAACCACAATGAACGCAACTATCAATTAACTTCGGATCTGGCGGATGTTTAGCATCAAAACTAGACTCTTCAGATAAACTTTGCATCTTCTCTCTCTTCTTTGTTCTCGTAAGTCTGCGTCTTCTGCGCCTCAGCGGTTCGTTTAAATTCCTCCCACAAACCGACCAGGACTCAAAATATTTTCTGGATCAAACTGTGTTTTAATTTTCCGCATTAAATCAAGAGCATTACCCGTATAACCCCAGACATCTAACTGCTGCTTCAAAGCGATGGGTGCTTCCAGAATAGTCAAAAAACCGCCTTGGGAAGATAGACGCGATCGCATCTCCAAAATTGGCTTAACATCTGTACTATTACGGACGACTCCTAACCCACTACCAGCGTGAATCAAACACAATAAAGACGGGATTTCAGCAAGGATTGCCGCTGACGACGAGGGTACTACTCCTATTTTGCAAGTAACAGCAGCATCTTGGGGGGTTATCCACATTTGTTCTTGTAACAACAGCCATAGCTTTGACTCATCGGCATCAGAATATATTGTCCCCTGTAAACCCAGATGTTGCCCTACTTCCAGAAGTCTAGCCGACTGTTCCTTAACACTCGCCGCCACACTTTGGAAGCGAACAATTAAACCCATACCCTCACCTAAATTTGCCTTTGCCACTAGAGTCGGCGATAGCAAATCAACCGCAGTGGGAGTCAAAGCAGAAGCCAGCAAAGTTTTAGTTGCCGCCGCAATTCCTTCGGCTGTACCAATAAGCACCACAGTTCCAGACAGCTCTGGCAGGGGATAAACTCGAAATGTCACTTGAGAGATAATTGCTAGCGTTCCAAAAGAGCCAGTAAATAACTTCATTAAGTCATAACCAGCAACATTTTTTACCACCCGCCCCCCAGCTTTAGCAATTTGACCATCGCTTCGGACAAAAGAAAGCCCCAAAAGCATATCCCGAACCCCCCCATAACGTTGTCGCCAAGACCCAGCCGAAGCCGTGGCGACAATGCCACCAATAGTAGCGGTTTCAGGATAAGCTGGATCTAGGGGGAGAAATTGACCTTGTTGCGCTAAAATTTTTTGCAATTCGGCAAACTTCATGCCTGCCTCGACTGTGACGGTTAAATCACCGACAGCATGATCTATCAAACGATTGAGGCGTTCGGTACTGACAACTAAATTAACCCCATCTACTAATCCACCCCAACTAATTTTGCTACCACTGCCGCAGGGTAGGACGCGCGATCGCTGCTGGTGGGCAAAAGTCATAACTAAGGCGAGTTCTTCCAGGGTATCCGGATAGACTAGGCAATCAACGGTGGTTGAGGGTGTAACGGCTTGGGATATTTCTGATTTCCGGGCGACTTTTGCATCTTCCCACGGAATAATGGTTGAGTTGCTGAGGATGCTTTTCAATTTTTGGGCTACGCTATTCATGGCTTATAAAGACAGCTAGGCTAAAACACATTTAAGGTGGAGCTAAATACGAGCATTGCACGAGCTTTACACAT
The DNA here is from genome assembly GCF_014695815.1 of Trichocoleus sp. FACHB-6. Lineage (NCBI taxonomy): Bacteria > Bacillati > Cyanobacteriota > Cyanophyceae > Leptolyngbyales > Trichocoleusaceae > Trichocoleus > Trichocoleus sp. FACHB-6. The sequence continues at coordinate 45,069 of NZ_JACJOY010000072.1, read as the reverse complement.
AAGGAACACTTAATCCTTTGTAATATTAATAATAAATTTGTATTTTATTTCTTAGGATAGAGCCCAAGGTTCCATACTTGTAGTAGGGGTAAATAACACTCTCCACGGGTAGGTTTAACTGAATGGTTCGACGAAAAAAGACACAAGCCATACAGCAAAAAGTACGGACAATGCCAGCTCGCTCCTACGATCGGGAGAGTTTGCTGAATCGGATTACTACCCGAATTCGCCAGTCTTTGGAATTGCAAGAGATTTTGGCGACAACGGCGCGAGAAATCCGTACTTTTTTGGGCATGGATCGGGTCAAAATTTACCGATTTACTCTGGAGGGGAGTGGCGAAGTTATTGCCGAGTCGATCCGGGAAAATCGCCTGCCTTCCCTTCTGGGGCTGCGGTTTCCAGCCGAGGACATTCCTCCCCAAGCCCGCAAAATGTTTGTCAAAGCTCGTCAGCGAGTGATTATAGATGTAGCCACTGGACACAAGACTCAAGAGCAGTTAGATTGCCCCTCAACTGGCAAAACTTTTGCCAGCGAAGACATCCGCTATTCCCCAGTCGATCCTTGCCATATCGAATATCTGATGGCGATGGGGGTGAAATCCTCTCTAACCATTCCGATTTTGCATCAAAATAGCTTGTGGGGGCTGTTGGCGTGCCACAACGCGATACAGCGACGATTTAGCGAACAAGAGTTGCAAGTTGTGCAGCTGTTGGTGGATCAGATGTCGATTGCGATCGCTCAATCCAATCTTCTCCACACAGCCAGACAACAGGCTCACCATGAAGCAGCGATCAACCACATTAGCAGCCTGCTTCACTCCCCACTTAAACTTACAGAAATCCGGCAGGCCGTTCTAGAAGAAACCGTCCAAGCCTTACAGGGCAATGGTGGCAGACTGTTTATTACCGCAGATACCACAGGAAGACCTGCTCAAATTTATACCTATGGCGATCAGCCCAGTTTGCCCTGGCTAGAAGAAACTTCCTTGTGGCAAAGCATCCTTAATGGGGAAAAAGGTGTCGCTAGTCAGTCTTACAGAGAAAACAATCAAGATATCCAGCCTCACAATCTTCACAATTGCGAAGGCAGAAGCATAAAGTCATCCTTCATCCTTCATCCTTCATCCTCCCCTTACACCATTAAGGATCTCTACCGAGAACCGCAACTAAAGTCTTTAGCCTCTAGTTTCGGGTCAACTACCATTCGGTCTATTCTCATCGTGCCTCTGAGGTATCATCAGCAGTGCGTCGGGTGCCTCACCATCTTCCGCAATGAGATCAGTACCGAAACCTTATGGGCGGGAAAACACAATCTCGACGACCGCAACCTGCGCCCCCGCGTATCTTTTGAAGCATGGCGAGAAATCAAGCAAGCACAAGCCAAAGAATGGAGTCCCGAAGAACTCAAACTAGCTCAAGCTATTGGAACTCACCTCTACATGGCTGTGATGCAAAGGCGCGTGGAGGATACAATCCGGCATCAGGCATCTCACGACCTCCTGACGGGGTTGCCGAATCGGTTGCTATTTAATGACAGACTTTCTTTAGCGCTGGCAAATGCCCATCTAAGCCGCGATGAAATGCTGGCGGTGGTGTTTCTCGACCTGGATGGCTTCAAGCGGATCAACGATACTCTGGGTCATGCCGTAGGCGACCAGCTACTGCAAGCTGCGGCGCGACGCTTAAAGGACTGTCTGCGGGACACTGACATTGTTGCTCGTTGGGGTGGAGATGAATTCACTATTATGCTTTCCCCCGTCACCTGTGCCGATGATGCCACCAAAATTGCCCAGCGAATTTTAGGCGGACTAAATGTTCCTTTTCGTTTTGAGGAACAGGAACTTTATATTAAAGCAAGTTTGGGAATCGCTCTGGCTCCTTACGATGGAGAAGATGCAGAAACTCTCTTGAAAAACGCCGATGCTGCTATGTATAGAGCCAAGCAGCAAGGTCGAAATAACTATCAGCTATACACGCCAGCACTGGGGGCAAGAGCGCTAGAGCGATTGGTGTTAGAAAACAGACTTTACAAAGCGTTGGAACGCGAGGAATTTCTGTTGCACTACCAGCCGCAGGTGAATTTAATCACGGGTCAGATTGTGGGGATGGAAGCGCTGATTCGCTGGAACTCTAGCGATTTGGGATTTATTTCGCCTTATCAATTTATTCCACTGGCAGAAGAAACTGGTCTTATTTGCCCAATTGGGGAATGGGTTTTGCGGACAGCTTGCGCCCAAAATCGCCTCTGGCAGTCTCAAGGATTGCCGCAATTCCGCATTGCGGTAAATCTTTCAGCACGTCAGTTTCAGCAAAATAACCTGCTAAAAATTATCGATCAGATTCTCGCTGAAACGGGTCTGGAACCTTATTTTTTGGAGCTGGAAATTACTGAGAGTATTGCTATGCAGGATGTGGATTTGACCATTTCTGTGTTGCGAAAGTTGCAAAACATGGGGATCCAAATTTCAATGGATGATTTTGGAACTGGTTATTCTTCGCTCAGTTATCTGAAACATTTTCCTCTAGATACGCTGAAAATCGACCGCTCTTTTATTCGTGACTTGATGAGGAATCCCCATGATGCGGCTATTGTCAAGGCAATCATGGCTCTGGGTCATGGGCTGAATTTAAAAGTGATTGCTGAGGGAGTGGAAACACCAGAACAATTGGAGTTTTTGCGCTCGGTTGAGTGTGATGGTTTGCAAGGTTATTTATTTAGTCCACCTGTAGCCGCCCAAGCAGCAACGGAAATTATTAAAAATGGAAAATTAAATATGAAAAACTAGATTTCATAGCACACAAAAGATTCACAACTTGGGAAAATGAAAATGCTAAACTTTCTTAATCCTCTGTTAGGGCGTGATCCAGAGCGCATCAAAGCCGACGTCGAAATCTACACCTGGCAAACTTGCCCCTACTGCATCCGCGCCAAAATGCTCCTCTGGTGGAAAGGAGTCAACTACAAAGAATATAAAATTGATGGCGATGAAGCAGCCAGAGCGAAAATGGCCCAACGTGCCAACGGGCGGCGCAGCGTCCCCCAGATTTTCATCAACGAGCAGCACATTGGTGGATGTGATGATATGTATCAGATGGATAAAGAAGGGAAACTAGACCCCCTACTGGTTCAAGCAGCTGTTTAGACAGGCAAAACCTCCCTCTGTCTCCCGTTTACGGCGGAGTGAAAGGGGCGTAGCCGTAGCATAGACGGCTGAGGGCAAGGAGCGACTATGACAATTGACGATCCGGCATATCTAATTCATCGACAATGGATGAGCCGGGCTATAGAACTCGCTCAAAATGCTGGTGAAGCTGGGGAAGTGCCAGTCGGAGCAGTGATAGTTGACGTGGATGGTAACTTAATAGCAGAAGGTGAAAATCGCAAAGAGCGCGACAAAGACCCCACAGCCCACGCCGAAATTATTGCTATTAGAACAGCGGGGCAAGCGAGGCAAAACTGGCACCTCAATCAATGCACCCTATACGTTACCTTGGAGCCTTGTCCAATGTGCGCTGGTGCAATTGTCCTAGCACGTCTGCGGCTTCTAGTTTACGGAGCCGACGACGCAAAAACTGGTGCCATTCGTACAGTTGCTAATATCCCAGATAGTGCCTGCTCTAATCACCACTTGCCTGTATTGGGTGGTATCTTAGAATCTGTCTGTCGCCAACAACTGCAATCCTGGTTTGCTCAACGGCGCTCAAAAAGTACAAACTAAAAATTGGAACCGAAAAAAAGACAAATTCTTTTCTTTTGGGTTTTTAATTTTGCCTTTATTTTGTCTTATCAATGACAGCCGGGAAACTGTCCATTTTATAGAAGACAGATGCCTTAAGAATACTTAAGGTGTAATTATGGATGCCGTGAGAAATTTTATCCGCGATGACTCAGCTCGACCCCTCTGAAACAACCATAGCAACTGCAACCCGTGCCAAAGGAGTTTCAGTTAATTCCCGCGTCTTACCCTGGCTAGCCTCCGCAGGCTACAAGCTGACAAGCTGCATTGTCATGCCGTTTTACATTGGCAGCAGCGAAATAACTGGACAGGAAAATATCCCCGCTACTGGCCCTGTTATCCTAGCTCCTACCCATCGCTCTCGCTGGGATGCCTTTGTCGTACCTTACGCAGTTGGGAAACCAGTCACGGGTCGTGACTTGCGGATTATGGTATCAGCGGATGAAATGACGGGGTTACAAGGCTGGTTTATCAGTCGCATGGGAGGTTTCCCGGTAGATACGAGAAATCCGGGCTTAGGCAGTTTTCGTCATGGTGTCGAACTTCTCGAAAGAGGGGAAGTGATGGTCATTTTCCCAGAGGGTAACATCTACCAGGATGGGCGACTTCATCCCTTGAAACCGGGTTTGGCGCGGATCGCGGTGCAAGTGGAATCGGAAAATCCAGGATTGGGCGTTAAAATTGTTCCAATCAGCGTCCGTTACGGCAGCAGAGTCCCACACTGGGGTTGCGGTGTCAAGGTTAACATCGGTACTCCGATCTCAGTGGCGAATTATTCTTGTACTGGTACGCCGAAACGAAGTGCGAAAAAATTGACTGCTGATTTAGAAGCTGCGCTGATACAGTTAGATGAAAGCGAAGCGGTGGCAGTGGATACGGTCTGTGCGCCAACTCCATTAGAGAAGGTATCAAGCGCTCAAGGATAGGTTCTCCTTCCAGCCCCCGACTGGGAACGAGGGATGAGGAAAACATTAGATACCCAAGGTTAATTCCCAGCTTTTTACAGTACCTGTGTCTAACTGAGCATAGTCCACTACTAACAGGTGCCAAACTCCTGCTGCGGGTGAAGCTAGTAGTTGCTTGAGTGCGGGTGTGTTTTGCAGGGTGTAGGTGCCTTGCAACTGGGTTGCAGAACCCAAGGTGCGACCTTGCAACAGTACAGTTTGTCCTGTGGGTGGGATTAAACTCACCTCGATATCCCCCAGGAAGCTGTGTTCAATATTGACACCAATCTGAATATCCCGAACGCTTCCGGTTTGGGGAACTTGAATGGGACTGGTGATACCTTGGGGGTTGTCGTCGGGAATGGCTAGGCTGTTGTTGTTACGTCCATTTAAGACTTGGGAGGGTTTGGACTGTTGGACTCGCTGTTCTTTGGCAGCTTGAACGGCTTTAAAAGCATTGACTTTGCCATAACCGAACCATTGGGAGTAACCGTTGACATCGTAAGTGCCTAGCCGAAAAGCAAGCTGGGGGTCAGGGCCGGGGTCTACAATTTTGTCGGCGGTTTGTTGCAGAATTCGCCTGACTTCTTGTGCAGTTAAATCGGGGTTGGCTGACAAAACTAGGGCGGCGACACCTGCGACGACGGGACAAGCGCTGGAGGTGCCGCCGAAATCGTTGGTAAAGTTGTTGGAGGAGTATCCGGCTGCGCCTAGTCGGTCAGCGGTTAAGACGCCTAGTCCGGGCAGGGCGGTTCGGACTTCGGGGGCGGTGCTGATATATCCGGTTTGTTCAAACCACATCCCCGGTGGGGCGTTGTTGCTGGGGGCAGAGATGGTTACGTTGCCCCAGTTACTGTAGGCGGATTTTTTACTCAGGCTGGTACAGGCGGAAACGGTGATTACGTCTGGATGAACGGTGAAACCGCCTAGCCACTGGGTGGGGCCTTTTAGGAGGTTATTAGGCCAGCCTTGCTCGTTGATGGTGCCGCTGATGGGGCGATTGGCGTTACCAGCAGCAAAGACGATGACGCAGCCTTTGCGATCGCGTCCTATCGTAGCAGCACGGGTGAGGGCGGCCCGTTGTCGTAGGGAAAGAGGAAAGTATACGGCTGCTGGCCCCCAGCTACAGGAGATGACGCTGGCACCGTTTTGGATTGCCCACTCAAATAGTTGTTCGATGCTTTCGTCATCTAAGAATCCTGTGGTGCGGAGGGGCATGAAGGCACAACCAGGCGCAACTCCCACAATGCCGCTGCCAGTTTCTTCGGCAACTGCAACTCCAGCGCAGGCGGTACCGTGGTTTTCGTCTTCCTCTCCCGATAGTGGCAAGAAGTCTTGGTCTTTGAAGTCTTTGGGGGCGACGATTTTTCCCGCACCTTGAAAGTCTGGGTGGTTGAGGTCAAAGCCATCATCGGTTACGGCGACGACTACGGAACGCACGCCGCGAGTGATATCCCAGGCTTTCTCAACTGAAATATGGGAACTAGCTGCCACTTGATTAGCGCCTGCGTTGTTGAGATACCATTGCTGGGGATAGAGGGAATCTTTGGGGCGGTAGTGTTGCTCTTGCCGCACGACGATATTAGGTTCGGCGGTTAGTACCTCTTTTCGCCCCATCAGTCGGTTAGCTATTTTGACGGGGTTTTCTGTGGCTTGTGGGGTAAGGTGAAAGACAAAGGTGTTGGGAATGCCGTTGACTGGTTTGAGTAGTTGTAAACCATGTTCGGATGCGATCGCATTCCTTGTTTCTTCCTCCACGGAGGGCGCAAATTGTATTGTCACCTGATCTGTGAGGTAAACTAGCGTTTGCGGATTCTCTTTGAGCTGGTAGACGTGGCTGGCAAAGGCAACATCTTCTGATGCTCGTGCCGCTTGCATTGCTTTGTCTCGCCCAGATGGGTCTACTATAAATTCTTGTAAGTCGGCTTTGGGAATTTCTAGAGTTGGTTCGGCGGGGACACTTTGGGTTACGTCAGCTGCTTGTGAAGTTGGGCGGACTGTGAAGCGATCGCTCACTTTCTCCAGCGCCAATTCTTCTCCTCCCCGTTGTAAAATACTGCCTACACTCTCTTCTGGTACACCACTAGCGGATTGGTAATTGGTCATTGAAGTATTGCTAATTGAAGGATTGAAAGATTGCTCATTATCTTACCCAGTCCCATTTAGGTAATCGGTAACTCAACCAAAAAGCAAGTATTCCCCAATTTACTTTCTACTTGAATTGAACCTCCTAAATAGGTTATCAATTTCTGCACTAGCGCCAGTCCTAGACCAGTTCCACCATGTTTCCAGCGATCGTTACTGGGAATGCGGTAAAATTGGTCGAAAACGCGGGGTAATTCGCTTTCTGGAATCTCAACACCAGAATTGCTCACGCTTATCTGAATCATTCCCGCCACTTCACGGACAGCCACGGTTATTTTTTCGCCTGGGGGAGTGTACTTACAAGCATTATTTACTAACTCTGTAATTATCCTCTCCAAACTGAAGGAGTCGGAATATAAAATAGGCAATTCTTTGGATATTTCTACTTGGAAAATTTGCTGCTGATTTTTGGTTCGCTGTTCAAAAGGCTCAATTATATAAGGAATCCAGTGTTGGAGTTCAATATCTGTTCTTTCTAAAGGGTACAAACCTGCATTTACTTGCTGCAATTGCAGTAAATCGTTTATCAAATTTATTTCTCGTTCGCATTCGTCATTCAACATCTCGAAATAGATAAGAGATTGGCTATTATCTGGATTTTCTGGTGTTGGATTACCGAAGGAATTATTTGTTTGAATTATTATATCTTCCAACATTTCAATTGCCATCTTCATGTTGGATATAGGCGTGCGTAATTCGTGAGAAACTGTACTGAGAAAGTCATCTTTTAGCTGGTTGACTTTCTCTAGTTCCTTTACTTGAACAAGAGTCGCTTGGTAAAGGCGGGCTTGTCGAATTGCGATCGCGCATTGATTCGCCACTTGCTGCACCAATCGAATTTCTAATTCATTAAACAGATATTCCTGGTGATGAAGTAACCACAAGTTCCCTAAAACTCCTTGGTTATCAAAAATAGGACAAGCCAGTGCTGCAACATGACTAGGGATAGGATTTGTAAGTTTAGAATCTAACTGGCAAAATTGCAGATACTGACCTTGCAAAAGGTTAGAATAAATCTCAGTAAAAGCAGCCATTTGCACTGCATAATTGTGATGTGAAGGCAGAGAAGTTCTATATTCTTGGCAAATAGTGGAAGTTGCTTCTTCAAGGTTGTACAAGGCTGTACCACAGTAACCTACTTCAAGTCCAATGGCTAATTCTTGTACGGCTGTTTGTAGAATTTGGCTTTCGTCGAGGCTGTCACGCACTTTGTCAGTAATTCGTTTTAGCATCGCTTCAAATTTGAGAGCTTGCTGCAACTGAGCTGTACGTTCCTGTACCTGACGTTCAAGGTTGCTGTTAAGCCGCTGCACTTGTTGGTAAAGTTCAGATTGTTGAATAGCGATCGCTGCTTGGTTTGCCAATGAAGAAAGACAATCAATTTCTAACTCATTCCATTGTCTGGTTGAGGAACAATGATGAGCAACTAGCAATCCCCATAACTTGCTACTGTTAGGCGTTGGGGATGAGGAATGAAGCTCAGAACCTTGTTCATACTTTATGCTTTTTCTTTGAGCATTGGCTGCATTATATAGGTCATCTTCGATTGCTTCTATTTGCAGAATTGGTACTACCAAATTAGCTCTGACTTGAAAACTGGTTAGTAAATCAAGGTGACACCGGCTTAACCCAGCATTGTTAACATCCGTTGTTGCTTTGATCCGACCTTGTTTGTAAAGGTTAATATATTTTTCATTAAAACAGGGATCTGTAATTTTTGAGCCTAAAATAGGTCTGTAACGTTCATCTACAGATTCCACTTCTATAGATCCACTCCAGTCGGATAGAAAACGATAAATAACGACGCGATCCGTTTGCAAAAATTCTCTTACTTGAGCTACTGTAGTCTGAAGAATTTCTTTTAAATCTAAAGACTGACGGATTTGCTGGGTAATATTTCCCATCAACCGCAACCGATCGTTTTGCTGTTGCAATTCTGCTGTAGCTCGACTAGCATCGAGAAGACGGCGCACCCGTTGACGTAGCACTGCCCAGTGGATAGGCTTAGTAATGTAATCGGTAGCGCCCGCAGCAAACGCCCGATCTACTGAATCAGAATCTTCAAGAGCAGTAATAATTAAAACAGGAATGCGATCGCCTTGAGGAAGTTTTCGTAGCAGGGTACAACAATTGAAGCCATCAATTGTCGGCATCAAGGCATCTAGTAAGACAATATCTGGGCGCAATCGAATATACTCAGCTAAACCTTGATCACCATCTTTCGCCTCTGCTACCCGATATCCCTCTTTTTCCATCATGGCGCGCAGCTGAAGCCGGGTTAATCTGTCGTCTTCGACAATCAAGACTAGGTAAGGTTGTTTTCCAGTTGCGGCGGTATTCAGCGTTGACGAGGAATTTATATTCATACCTGACTGGGCTGACATTCTATCTGCAAAGCAGCCTTAACTTTGTCATATTCTAATTCCATAGCAGAAATTAAAGCGGAAGCAGCAGAAAATTTTTTCCCATGACTCATCGCTTCCATCTGTCTACAAAGTTCAGCTAGTTGTATAGCTCCAAAAGTAGCGCTGTTTGCCTTCCAAGTGTGAGCTGCTCCCTCAAGAGCGATCGCATCTCCATTGTTAATAGATTTTTTCATTTTTTGTAGTAATTTGGGGGAATCTTCTAAGTAGCACTCAACCAAATCTTCTACTAAATCCGAGTTGATTCCACCCATTTGTTCCAAAAATGATTGCAGCACTTCGGTATTAATGGCATTTCTGAAGTTTAAGGGCAAAGAAGAGGATGATTCTTTGATTGGCGTTTTTACCAATTCTTCTTGCTCAGCCATCAGTTTTTTAGCCTCACTTCTGTTTAAAGGTTGACACTTACTTAAAGTGGAAATCAACTCTTCAAACCGAATCGGCTTACTGATATAATCGTCCATACCAGCTTCAAGACAAGCTAAGCGATCGCTTTCCATAGCATTAGCTGTCATGGCAATAATTCGAGGTCTTTGTAACCGCGCATTCTCCTGGCTTCCAAATAACTGCCAGTCTTGACAAATGTGCCTTGTTGTTTCAAATCCATCCATTTCTGGCATCTGCACGTCCATCAGCACCACATCATAAGATTTGCGGCGCAAAGCTTCTAACACTTCTAACCCATTATTAGCTATATCAGCTTCATACCCCACTTTTTTTAGTAGATGTAACGCCACTTGCTGATTTATCTGATTGTCTTCAGCTAAGAGAATCCGCAAAGGTAGCTTTTGCTCTACTAAAAAGTCAGCTTGAGATAAAGTAGAAGTAGAAAGCGATCGCTGGGGAGTTTCATCACTTTCTCGTAGCTTCAGTTGTTTTGGTGCTAAAATTCCTACTAAAACATCGTAAAGTTGGGATTCTTTAATCGGCTTGTATAACAAAGTAGCATTTAGTTCTTCTACCTGCTGCTCTTTTTCTTGCCTACCCAACGGGGTCAATATTACTAAAGGTAGCGTCTTACCACCCGGTAATGAGCGAATCTCTCTCGCTAACCTCAAATGCTCCATTTCTGGCATTTGCATATCTAGAATTGCAACATCAAGGCCGCTTCCTGAACGCAAATATCTTAAAGCTTCAGCTCCTGATGCAACTGTTTGGCTAGCCATTCCCCAGGATTGGGCTTTTAAAATTAAATTTTTACGATTAGTGGCATTGTTATTTACAATTAGCAGTCTCTTTCCAATTAATGGCGACTTAAGATCATCATCTTCCACGCTCTCAGCAGAACACTGAGTAAGCATCGTGAAATAGAAGCTAGAACCGCGCCCTAATTCACTTTCAAACCACATTCGCCCGCTCATCATTTCGCTCAACTGCTTGCTAATCGCCAATCCCAGCCCGGTACCACCATATTGACGAGTAGTGGAAGAATCAACCTGACTAAATGGTTGAAACAGGCGATTTTGGCGGTCTAAAGGAATGCCAACGCCTGTATCTTTAACAACAAATTGAACTTCATAATGACTGACTTTCGATCTACCATCGGTAATTGATAATTGGGGTTCACCATCGTTTCCTATTACCGATTCTCGATTATCAATGAGTTTTTTTGCTGATACTAATACTGTCACTTCCCCTTGGGCGGTAAATTTAACAGCATTACTCACTAAGTTCAGCAAAATTTGCCGCACCCTGGTGACATCGCCCACAATTGTGTTAGGCGTTCCTGGCTCGATCAAATATGCTAACTCTAAACCTTTTTCAGCTGCTTTAGGTGCTAATAAATCTAATACTCCCTCAAGGCAACTTATTAAACTAAAGGGTTGTTCTTCCAATTCCAGCTTTTTCGATTCTATTTTTGAGAAATCAAGTATATCGTTAATTATTGCCAGTAATACATCGCCACTGGTACGAATTGTTTCGGCAAAGTTTTTTTGTTGAGGTGTTAAGTCGGTCAGCAGTAATAACTCTGCCATGCCAATTACCCCATTCATGGGAGTGCGGATTTCATGGCTCATCATTGCCAAAAACTCACTTTTGGCACGGCTAGCTTGCATTGCTGCCATTCGTAAGGCAACTTCAGCCTGCACAGTTCTTTGAGCAGCAAGTCGCAAATCTAGTTCATCAATAACAATCGCGGCTAGTTCCCGCAGAGTTTGCATTTGTGCTTCTGTCACCTCACGAGGTTGGTAGTCGATGACACATAACGTTCCCAACCTAAAACCATCCCTGGTAAGCAAAGGAGCTGCTGCATAAAATTGCAGCCCAAACTCTCCAGCTACCAATGGATTAGCCAAGGTGCGCGGGTCTACTTTGGCATCTAAGACGCTGTAAACTTCGTTCTGCAAAATCGCACTAGCACAAAGTCCAGGTTCCCGCCCAATCTGCTGTACATCTAATCCGTGATGGGATTTAAACCAAATTCGGTCATGGTCAACGATGCTGACAATTGAGATGGGGACGTTAAATGAACGGGCAGCTAAGGCTGTAATGCGGTCAAAGGCTCCATCGGGGGGAGTGTCAAGGATATTATATCGACGAACGGCTGCTAGTCGCTCTAGTTCATTAGTAGGAATCATCAAAGGATTTTTATCTAAGGTTTAATTAATAGGGTAGCTAAAACTAAGATTCAATAATCAAAAATATTTCGTAAGTGCCAATAATTAAAATCCTATATTATATATTACCAACATTGAGGGTACAAGGTTGATCAAGGCTAGAGGTGTAAATCAATTTCCCTTTCTTTTCTGTAGTTAAAATAAAACTGAGACTTTCACAAACACGCTACCAGCGTGTTTTCTGGTGTTGGGTCAGTTCTACTGATTGTTTGGAAAAAAATTTAGCGATTAGAGGTGCTAGGGGGGATGGATATGCCCGGCTTGCGTCCTTAGAAATTCAGGAACTTTTTGAGCCTTCTGTGAGTCCGACCATGCAAGGCTTTGGGGCTTTTACTGCTGCTGTTCCTTTTCGCAGTAGAACCAGGCAATGTTAATATACCCAAAGTTTATCATCGTCGTGTTTTCATCCCTCTAACTCTTAAGTTACTTTATGGTATCTTCTGGAACTGCTTGCCGCCTCGGCTTTACCTGCCTTGCTTTTTTACCCTTGAGTGTGACTTTGACCCTGCTACAACCCGTGCAGGCTCAGAACCAGGTTCCTGCTCTACCAGAAGACGCCAGTCAGTCACAGCCGGATTTTACTGATCCGAACAATATCCGTCCCTTGAGTCAAGATAGTAGCCTCCTGAGTATGCCAGGAGGGCAGCGTTTGCTATCGGAAGCCAATAGTGCGATTTCGTCGCAGAACTACGCGATCGCTGCCAAGAAACTCCAAGACGCTCGTCAAGTTTTCAACCAGCTATCTAATTTTTATCAACAACTAGGTTCTAGTTTTTCGGGAATTGATAACCGAGTTTACGAAAGTCAACGTCAAAAGGCAGTACAAGCTGCCCAACTTCGGGATGAGGCGACTTATCAGTTGGCACTTGTACATCGAGCGCAAAATCAGCCAGATTTGGCAGTACCTTTGTTGATTCAGATTGTGCGCTCTCAGCAGCCAACTCGTGACTTAGGGAAGAAGGCTTATCAGCAGCTAGTGGAACTAGGCTTTATCGATACACCTAGTACCACTCCCGCCAGCAATAATCCCCCCGCCTCATCTTCTTCTGCTCCCCAACGCTAAATTAGAGTTAAAGATTGAATTGTGAAGTGTAAACGGGAGTAGAAATGGTTAGCCCAGCTCAAGTAGAGGAAATGATCAAGGCAAAGTTGCCGGATGCTCAGGTACAGGTTCAAGATTTGACTGGCGGTGGCGACCATTATCAAGTGACTGTGGTTTCGTCTCAGTTTGAAGGTAAACGGCTCGTGCAACAGCACCAGATTGTTTATGGCGCTGTACAGCAAGCTATGGCAACTGAAGCTATTCACGCTCTAGCCCTGAAAACTTATACTCCCCAGGATTGGGAGGCAGTTAGGGTTGTGTAAGCCTAGCTGAGGACGGTGCTATGCAAGCGCACTAGAAGTAAACTAGACAATAGAGGCATTTCAAGCAAAATTATGACCCCAGAACTAAAAGAGCGGATTGATAGCTTGCTCAAAGAAAACAAAATTGTGGTCTTTATGAAGGGCAACAAGCTGATGCCCCAATGTGGTTTTTCTAACAATGTGGTGCAGATTTTAAATACTCTGGGTGTTCCCTACCAGACGGTTGACATTCTGGATGATTGGGAAATTCGGCAGGGAATTAAGGAGTATTCCAGCTGGCCTACAATTCCCCAAGTTTACATTAATGGCGAGTTTGTTGGCGGCTCGGATATTTTGATTGAGCTGTACCAGAAGGGTGAATTGCAGGAAATGGTTGAAGTTGCTCTGGCTTCTTAAACTCATATTTTGCATGACTGTACATCAGTTTTGCAAAATTTTGTAGACTGAACCCTTGGAACGAAACCCAGCATACTCCTTGGGTTTCTTTACCACTCTATCGAACCTCGATACGGTTCACTTAAAAGCTCAAAATCCAAAACCTACGTAGGTTGGGTTGAGGAGTGAAAGCCAACACGAATCAGCATTCGTTAGGTTTCGTTCTATGATTATTTTTAAGTGAACCGTCTGAGACTAACAAAAAAATACCCTCAGAAAGTTCTTTAAAATAAAGATTTATCTGAGGGTATTTTTATTAATTCAATTTGATAGGAGGGCAATCCTACTCAAAGTAGGAGATTTCTGAGGCTTCAAAAAATGGATTCTATTAACCTAAAATCGCCTACCTGTGGACAAGTTCGTAACAAAATTATTAATTATCCACAGGCAACGACTTGAAAGATGTTTCTTTTTACCAATGCAATCCAAAATAGCTAATAGTAGTCCGATTTTGGTTGTGTCTGTGTCTGTGTCATTTCAAAGTTGGACGGGTCGTAAATGTATCTGCTGACTTCTTCTTCTAAGCGGTGTATATGAAACGGTTCCAGGGCGCTAGTTTGACGCAGGGCGGCGAGATAGCCATCTAAATACAGCCGCAAATCATCGAAGCGATAACCCCGGTTCCACATTTCGACGAGGGCGTCGGTGAGTTTTTGGTAGTAGCGGATGGTTTGTGTATCCTGTAGCATGGTCGGAAGTAAGAAGTGTGAATTATGAAGTATAAAGGGTGAAGCAGGAACAAGGAAAGTTTGGTTCTGCGGGTTGTTAGCCAGTTTGGGCGGTGGGCTATAGCGATCGCGTACTTTATCTGAAAATTCCATAGCCAGAGCTACAGGTCTTTCTTCAGCCGAATAGCCCAAAACACTCTTCTGTTATATACAAATTTTGTGATGATGGAAATCTCAATTGTGTTCCTTGAGTAATTGCCTTTAAAAAGGTGTCAGTGCCTTTGTGGCAAGCGTCGGGAGACACCCAGCATCGCCGCTGCGGGACTTCCTTGATTTTGTACCTCAGAGAAACATCAAAACTCATATCTCCGGGGCGAACGATAGGGGCGAGGTGCTTTTTAGAGCGCGTACACCAAAAGCGATCGCTTCCTTGATTACTTCTATGGTAGAAAAGTAGAGCCTCCGTGGCATACATCCCTTGGGCGATTTCTACAATGTTCTGTTTCCACCAACCTACCCATTTTGGATTCATCTGCTACAACCTGCTTTAGAGAGCGATCGCTTCTCTACTATATGCTTGTGGATTCCTTAAGCTATTTTCCAGAGTGGGAGACACTCTTTAGGTAAGCGGGGAAAATTTCTTACTAACTCTAGGGTTCTGGCATAGCATCGTTCAAGGGATAATTACTAAACGTTAAGCTTCGTTAACTTTATTCTAGCTAGATGCGGGCGGCGATCCCACTATTGAGTTTGGATCAAAGCCCAAAATCAAAAATGGGGTGGCACCAACGCGCCTCCGTAGCAGTAGTTACAGAATCATGACATTAGCTTTGTTAATGTGAAACACACCAGCTTGAAGGAAGCCTGCTGCCGTGGGATCGATTTGTATTCAGATCATTGAGGGAAACCCGCACCTGCGATCGCTACTAGGCTGGCATTTACAGCAAGCAAGCTACTGGGTGTGTCAATCCGCTGGAATTCATCACGCTAGAGAGATATATCTCACTCGCCAACCTACAGTCGTTATCCTTGATTCCGACTTACCGGATGGTGATGGTATCGAGTTTTGCCGATGGCTCCAGGAACAGGGACAATCACTCATCTTGATGCTGTCTGCCCGCAACACAGAAGCAGATATCGTTAATGGTTTAAAAGCGGGGGCTGACGACTATCTAACTAAGCCATTTGGGATGCAAGAATTTATGGCACGGGTTGAGGCTTTGGTTCGTCGCGTGCGAGTCACAGCAGCGCCCATGTATTTAGATTATGGCGACCTGAAAATAGACTTAGTACAGCGTCGAGTCCGTTTCAAAGAGGAGTTTATTGACTTAACGCCCCAGGAGTTCAGTTTACTTTATGTACTGGCTCAGGCTGGGGGACTGCCCTTAAGCCGTTCGGAACTGCTGCGCCGCGCTTGGCCTGATGCCATCGATAACCCGCGCACTATTGATACTCATGTTTTGTCCCTACGGAAAAAAATTGAGAATGTCCCGCGACAACCCAGTTTGATTCAAACTGTCCGCAACGTCGGCTATCGGTTTAATCCGGAGATTCTCAATGCGCTGGAACCAAAGACAAATGGTAATACTCGCACCAGAAATGGAAACGGTCAGCGT
The DNA here is from genome assembly GCF_014695815.1 of Trichocoleus sp. FACHB-6. Taxonomy (NCBI): domain Bacteria; kingdom Bacillati; phylum Cyanobacteriota; class Cyanophyceae; order Leptolyngbyales; family Trichocoleusaceae; genus Trichocoleus; species Trichocoleus sp. FACHB-6. The sequence continues at coordinate 29,118 of NZ_JACJOY010000072.1, read as the reverse complement.
TCGGCGCTTACCAGTTATTAACTCCATTCTTCAGCTGCCTGAGCTTCTGCCTGAATCAGGGTTTCGCGTAGATTAGCCCAGTTTACCTGATGTGCTGTTTTGTCGCTAAGCAGACGACCATCCTGCAAATATAAAACGCGATCGCAAAACATCTGGGCTAAATCTAACTGGTGATTGACCATCACCACCGCACATCCCTCTAGGCACTGGGTCAAAACTTGCATAACGCGATCGCTACGACCAGCATCTAGAGCAGATGTCGGCTCATCGAGTAATAATATTTTCGGTTGGATGACTAAAGCACGCGCGATCGCTACCAGTTGCCGTTGTCCTACCGATAATTGCACCTCCGTGCGGCCTAACCAATCTTCGGGGATGTGCAGTTGTTCGCTTACCTGTAGCAATTGTTGACTAATTTCCTGCTTGGTGCTGCCTTTCAAAACTAAAGGGTAAGCTAAAGCATCTCTGACAGTCATACCCAAAAGTTTTGGTTCTTGAGGAACCAGCATCACTTGCCGTCGCAACTGAATAACGGGAATTTGACCGTATTCTTGATTTTCCAGATAAATTTTGCCAGATGTTGGTTGACTCAGGCGATTTAATAGGCGCAACAGCGAAGTTTTCCCGGCACCAGAAGGGCCGATGATAGTAATGCGATCGCTTGAGAATACCTCAAAAGAAATATCCTTAAGCAAATACTGCGAACCCACCGAAGCCGCTAAACTCACCAGTTCTAGCCGCAACACTTCTCTTTTTGTCTTAGTGTCTTCGTAGTTCAAAAAATTAGCTTAAAACGGCGTATAAAACAACTTGAGATTATTTTTCTTCTTGTCCCCCCTCTAGGCAGCGGAGAGAGGGGGTTAGGGGGTTAGGTAGTTAGCTTAGACACCTCCTAAGATTCCTTGAGTCGTCGCCGTCCACACTGTCCAACCATCTATCAACAACAGCAACAGCGTAAACCCCAACAAAATTAGATACATCCAGGGTTGCGCCAAAGGACGCACATCGGTTGTATCAATTCCCGTCTTCGCTTCCACCAACTTAACCAACCGCGCAAAACCAACTACCCGCATCGGCAGCAAATAAGCTTTTTGTTCCGACTTGCTGACAAAATAGTAAACTATTCCACCTTGCCCAGTAGTGCGAAGTTTTAATTCCTTCACATCTGCCCAAGGTAACGACCAACCCTTGCGGAAAAAACGGGGAACCCATTTAGGATAAGTCACCTGGATTTTTTCCTCATCCAGAATTACCCGTTCGCTTAAGGCAGCATAAAGCGCCATAAACCCTAAGCCAATTTCCACCCAAAGTAACCTAGGCGAGATGGGAGTATCGGACACTTGCGCCAAAAACGGTAAGGGAATCGTTAGCGCCAAGTATAGCGCCATTAGCGTGATCCGAATCAGCGGCGAAATGCGGAAAATAGATTGTGATTCTAATTCAAGGTTTGTTAACACGGCTTTAAACTGATATAGATGAAGCAAGCTCCGCAAACGACGCTTTTGCCTTGCTACTGACATTCTTTGGGCTTAGGCCTGGGAACGAGAAATTAACTCCAGGCGAGGGACGAACCTTGTCCCCAGAAGCCGTCATATTTAGAGACTTTGATATCGCCTAAAACCTGAGTTTGGCAGGCTAATCGAAGATTTGAAGTGGGAGAATGGGGAGGAAGCGATCGCCTGGTTTTATCCTTCCAGTTCGGTTGGGAAACTTCCCCTTCTACCTCGACTGCACAAGTGCCGCAGGTGCCAATTCCCATACAATTTATAATTTTCGCGTTGCCGTTGTACAGGTCGATGTCATTTAAGAGTAAAACTTGGCGAAGATTCGCACCCTTGTTGCACTCAAATGTTTTTCCTTGAGCTGTCACCTTTGGCATAATGATTAATTCAATGGCTCTGCTAACTGGTTACTTTTGTTAAGTATATTTTTACATTTATTTACAAAAAGTTTCTAAATTATCTCCCCATCTAACCTGTCCATGAACTCAGATAAAACAAACCAGATTTGGATATACGACACGACACTGCGCGACGGCGCACAACGCGAAGGACTATCGCTGTCGTTGGAAGATAAATTGCGGATTGCCCGAAAGTTGGACAAAATGGGCATTCCCTTCATTGAGGGCGGTTGGCCTGGGGCGAATCCCAAGGATGTGCAATTTTTCTGGCAACTCAAAGAAGAACCACTCACCCAAGCGGAAGTAGTGGCGTTTTGTTCGACTCGCCGCCCCAACATCAGTGCGGCTGAAGATCCGATGCTGCAAGCGATTCTGGCGGCTGGTACTCGTTCGGTGACAATTTTCGGCAAATCCTGGGATTTGCACGTTACAGAGGGGCTGAAGACCAGCCTAGAAGAAAATATAGAGATGATCCGAGATACGATTGAGTATCTGCGAAGTCAGGGACGGCGAGTGTTTTACGACGCGGAACACTGGTTTGATGGTTACAAGCAGAATCCAGATTATGCGATGCAGACCTTAGAGAGTGCGATCGCTGCTGGTGCAGAATGGGTGATACTGTGCGACACCAACGGCGGCACCCTTCCCCACGAAATTAGCCAAATTGTGAAAAATGTCGTCACAGCAATTTCCCAATTCCCAATTTCCAATTCCCAATTCCCAACTCCCCAGATAGGGATTCACACTCACAACGATTCTGATGCAGCGGTAGCAAATGCGATCGCAGCTGTCATGGAAGGAGCCAGAATGGTTCAAGGCACCATCAACGGCTACGGGGAACGCTGCGGCAACGCTAACCTCTGCTCAGTAATTCCCAACTTGCAGCTAAAACTGGGATATAGCTGTATCCAAGACGAACAACTAGCTCAACTTACAGAAGCTTCTCGCCTGATCAGCGAAATCGTCAATCTCGCCCCCGACGAATACGCCCCCTTTGTCGGACGTTCTGCCTTTGCACACAAAGGCGGCATTCACGTTTCCGCCGTTGAACGCAACCCCTTTACTTACGAACACATTCAGCCACAACAAGTAGGCAACCTCCGCCGAATCGTTGTTTCCGACCAAGCCGGATTAAGTAATATTTTGGCAAAAGCGCGTAGCTTTGGCATAGACCTAGATAAGGGAGATCCCGCCTGTCGCGACATCCTGCGCCGACTCAAGGAACTGGAGAATGAAGGCTTTCAGTTTGAGGCAGCTGAGGCGAGTTTTGACTTGCTGATGCGCGAAGCTTTGGGACAGCGAGAGCAAATGTTTGAACTCAAAGGCTTTCAAGTTCACTGCGATATCGTGCAGAATGCCAATGCCCTCGCTACTGTGAAAGTCGCCGTCAATGGCAAAGACATTCTAGAAGCTGCGGAAGGAAATGGCCCAGTTTCGGCGCTGGATGAAGCATTACGCAAAGCGTTGGTGAACTTCTACCCGGAAATTGCCGCCTTTTACTTGACAGACTACAAAGTGCGAATCTTAGACAGTGGCGCGGGTACTGCGGCGAAAACTCGCGTGCTGGTGGAATCAAGTAATGGGCATCAGCGCTGGGCTACTGTAGGCGTTTCCAGCAATATTCTGGAAGCTTCTTATCAGGCAGTTGTCGAAGGGATTGAATACGGTTTGCTGTTGGGAGCAAGGCGAAATGACAGGCGAAACCCCTCTCCTACAAAGATATGACCAATCCCGTAGCGCAGGCATCTCGCCTGCGCGATGTCCTAAAAAGAACAGGATCACTACTCATCCTCATCCTCAACCAGCTTGCCTAGATACAGTTCTACAAACTTTTTAGCGGCGGCTGGCTCAATTCCCTTCAAAGCTTTAACAATATCTGCAACCGTCTCAGCGGTGGGATCGGCTCGTTCGTGAAACCAACGATTTACAATCGTCCTCTCGATGCCTAAAACCACCGCTAACTTGTTCTGGCTGATACTGTAGGTTTCTAACGTCTGCTTGAGGGCTTGACCTGCTCTTCCCATGCCTCTAATCGTGTCATAGGAGCATGACCTAGTAAATGTAAATTTATTTGTTCACGTAACGTATGATTAAAATGTGAACTTACTTGTTAACGTTTTTGCCTTTTTTCCTAAGCAAGCGAAACATCTAGCGAAGGTGTTGGTGATTGGTTCTAACAAAGGTGTCAGATGTAAGATTCTCACGCTGTACCGCTTGGGTTTTGCTGAAGTTAGCGAGTGAAGTCTGCTGTCAGCTGCTTCAAATCCTGGCGAGGTGATGAGTATCTTGACGCGGCGGATTCCGATTAATTGAATCAGCGACAATAAAATTAAGTCACTGCGAGGTATAGGCAAATGGTTCTATCTGCCCAGGAACTAGAAGAGATGATGCCTGATGCTACCCAGCTATATAGCGATGAGCCAGAAATGGAAAGTTCCTTACACTATATGCAACTGCTGTTGCTCGTTAGCTGTCTAGAATGGCTGTGGCGTGACAGAGAAGATTTTTTTATCGGTGCCAATCTCACAATATATTTTAGTCGCCAACAACTGCGAAATCGCGATTTTCGCGGCCCGGACTTTTTCTTAGTCAAGCAAACCCAAAAGCGTCCTCGCAATGCTTGGGTTGTTTGGGAAGAAGATGGCAAGTATCCCAATTTGATTATCGAGTTGCTATCAACTTCTACCGCTACGACAGACCGGACTTTAAAGAAAGATTTGTATCAAGACCGCTTTCGTACACCGGAATACTTTTGGTTTTCCCCAGATACGCTGGAATTTGAGGGCTGGAGGCTGATGGGGAATCGGTATCAGGAAATTGCCCTTAACGACATGGGCTGGCGTTGGAGTGAGGAACTAGACTTGTATCTGGGTGTGGAACAAGGGCAACTACGTTATTTTACTCCAGAAGGCGATCGCGTACCGACACCAGAGGAAGCAGCTCAACAAGCAATCCAAAACGCTCAACAAGCTCAAGCCCAAGCTCAACAAGCTCAAGCCCAAGCTCAACAAGCTCAAGCGGAACTAGAACAAGAACGCCTTCGCGCTCAACTGCTGGCTGAACGATTGCGATCGCTTGGTCTAGATCCAGATTAATATCTCTGGAAAGATGACGGCACAATAACTGACAGTGCTTTTGGGATAACTCGGAATCGTGCTGGCGTTTCGGTTGTGCGTTCGCCATCAGTGTTGATTGGGTAAGGCTTGCGAGTATGTAACTCGATGTCTTTGCCGCTAATATTTCTCACTCCCTTACCCTTGACAGATTTACCCAATAATGCAGGTGGTATTAGCGGCAACATTTCCCACCAGTGCTGAATTTCCAAGCTATGCAGATCCAGCCGTTGGTCGTCAATGGTGGCATCATCAGCAATCACCAAGCCACTGCCGTAATACCGACCATTGGCCACAGTAATCTGCAAAGTTTTAAACTCGATAGATTGTCCATCCGACAGGACATCTACCCAAAACGGTCGCACTGTCCAGATTACCTGTAACGCGGTGACAATATAGGCTAAAACTCCCCAATGCCGCTTTAATTTTTTAGAAACTCTGCGATTTACTTCCGCACTCAGCCCAAGACTTGCAATATTAAAAAAATACTGACCATTCACCCAGCCCAAGTCAATTTGGTGAACTTGACCACTGGCAATAATTTTACAAGCTTCTGGCAATGACTGGGGAATGCCGAGGGTTCTGGCAAGATTATTGGCTGTACCTAAAGGTAGAATTCCTAAAGGTAAATCTGTATCTAACAATCCCTCCACAGAGGCATTGACACTGCCATCTCCACCGCCAACAATGACCATATCAACCTGTTGGCGGTATTGCCGGATCAATTCCGAATACTGTTTGGGGTTTTCACTGTGTGGCTCCAGCAATTCAAAGCCTAGGTGTTGCAATTGTTGCATTGCTTGCTGCCGAGCGTTGTAACCGCGTCGAGACTTAGGATTAATTAATAGTAATGCCCGCTGACTCATCTGCATTTTTTAAGGCAATCAGTCGTAGGAGAAAGAAATCACCGCCATCCTCCAAGCCTCAAGTATATGCTTAGGGTTGCAGCATCAGGTAGTATTTATTATGTGGGGAAGCTGCAAATCGCTCAAGCAGGGTTAGATTTTTCTCGGTTAAATTCCTCAAACAGGCTAGGGGCAAGGATTTCCCAATCCAAAATTGAGATTTAACAATCCAAAATCAAGAATTCAAAATCCAAAATCGATTGGCGGGTGGTAGTAATTACCGTACATTAGTCCCAAAAAGACTTGCCAGAATGCACCATTTTACGCTACAAGAGATAAGGATTGCTTCCGCGAGCGCACCGAACTCCACGCAATAAAAAGAAGCGGGAAGCTTTTTCACTTTAGTATTTGCAAAACTGATTTCTACTATATGAGACAGCAAGTTATTCACCCAATGGTGAAAATGCAGCGTCAGGTGCATTCACTTGTAGAATCCAATATCCTCAAGCCCACTGATAGCCTCTGGAAAATTGCTTTCCTTTACGGCGATGAGTGGCCTCACTGGAAAAAAGAACTACTTGAATTTGACTTCACGATGCAAGATCCAGTCAGCGCCTTTTTAGAGGTGGAAGCCTGGGACGACGAGGACTAAAGGCAGGCGGTTAAAGCTTCAGACAGTTCTTTTGCTGTCTGATAGCGATCGCTTGGTCTGGGTTCTGTCGCCTTTTCAATCAGTTGCCGCACTTGGGGTGTAATTGTCGGCACCCCTTCTACATTAAATCGGTATCCCATACCCCGCCGTTGATAATACTTTTGGGGGCTTTCGCCGCTTAAAAGGAAAATCAGTGTCGGGCCAATGGCATATAAATCTGATTGGGTGACTGGCTGACCTCGGTCTTGCTCTGGCGCACTGTAATCTGGCGCACCGATGCGCGTCCCTGGAGGCGTGCCAATTTCTTTTACCGCCCCAAAATCTAAGACGACTATTTGATTGTCGCGGTAGCGCACCATCAAATTAGCGGGTTTAATGTCGCGGTGGATTAGGGGTGGGTTTTGGCTATGGATATAGCCCAAAATGTCGCAGGTTTGAATCATCCACTCAATCGCCTGATTGAGTATGACTGGCCCTTTTTTATATATGCGCTTTTCTAAATCTTCACCCTGGATTAATTCCATCGCCAGGTATTTCTTGCCTTCTTCCACAAAGAAGTCATAATACTGAGGAATTCCGGGATGATTCAGGGTCTTTAGAGTGCGGGCTTCGCGTTCAAAGAGTTCTTTAGCTTTGGAATTTTGAGCCATGTCGGCGTTCATTTCCTTTAGCACCACTAAAGATGCGCCACGCGGACGTTGAGAGTCCAAAGCTTGATAGGTGGTTCCCATTCCGCCTTGTCCCAGCGTCCGCAAAACTTGGTAATGATGAATGAATCGCTGCACCTGAACCACAGGTTGACCGCAGTGAATGCAGAACAAATTACCAGGTGGATTTCCCTGGTGGGTGCAAGGGTTGAAGATTGGGGATAGGAGAGGCTTACGCCCTCCACCTAGCAGAATTCCTTTGTCCCCCCCTTGGTTGTAGGGGGGAATGAGGGGGAGGGGGACTGGGGCTGGGAGAGAGCTTGGAGCGATCGCATAAGACTGAGCGCTGATTTGAAATTTCAGCACTGGCCCCCCTCGCGCCAACTGGATGAGGCAATCATCAGATATAATTCCCTGGGACATCAGAATGCCATTAACAAAGGTGCCATTCGTACCTTGATTAACCAGCAGCCATTGTCCGGATGTAGGAGTCCCATTAATGTTTGCTTCAGAATTGCCAATTCTCCGGAGTTCCAGGTGATGCCGGGAAACCATGCCATCATTGAGAACCACGTCATTATCGGGAGCGCGACCAATCCTAATGGTGTCGTGCTGGAATTCCCAATGCTCTTGGGGGGTGGATGACTGTGAATCTAGAAGGGTCAGCGTAACCATAATCATTTTGAGTTTTGCGGAGCGGTAGATTTCCGTTGCTCCGGAGTTTTGAGTTTTGTGCTTTAAGTCTTTAATTCAAAACTCAAAAACCAAAACCCCCAACTTTTAGAAAAGCTGCTGTTGCTCCAGGTCAGGTCGCACTTTCGCCCGGATTATCACTGCTGTAATGTTATCGTGACCGTTGTGCTGATTGGCCAGATCAATCAATTGCATCAGCCCCTGATCCAGGTTAGCTCTGGAACTGAGGAGAGGCAACAGGTGAGTTTGCCAATGAGTTTCAAGCAGGTCATTATCTGATAGACCGTCGGAACATAGAATTAGCAAAGTATCTTCATTAAGTTCGATAAACTGAACATCAGGACGAACAAACTGTTCATCTCGCGGCCCCAAGGCTTGGGTAAGCTGGTAGGCATCCGGGCGAGAGTAGGCGAGTGTGGGTTCTACTCCTCGCTGGATTTCCCGTTGACCGACTTCGTGATCCACGGTGACTTGCTCTAAACCGAGTTTGCGGCTAAGGCGATAGAGACGACTATCGCCGACGTGAGCGATCGCTACCTTAGTATCCTCCACCAACACCAACACCAGAGTAGTACCCATGCGGCCGCTGCCAGAGCGGGCGTTTTGTTGGTTAGTATCGTAAATTGCTTTGTTGGCTAAATGTATCGCTTCGCGGATGCTGTCTTCCGATGGCAGATGGTCTTGCCAATTAGCTTTGAAATATCGCTTCAGCGTGTCCACAGCCATCAATGATGCTACTTCCCCGCCAGCGTGACCCCCCATGCCATCGCAGAGAATGTATAAACCACGCGCCTGCACAGTGCGGCCTAATGGGGTTTCCTGCTTCTTGACTTGTGTCTGGATGCCGAAGTTGTCCTCATTGTGTTCGCGTTGTCGCCCAATATCGGTGTAACCAGCATCATCGAGACTGAGCAACTGCATGGGTAGGATGATGGTGGGCATATCATCGCCCTCGCTGCTGTCTGCTGATGTGGGCAAATCCTGACGACTGATTTTTTGTTGTTGGTTGGATTCGATTTCACTAGCGATCTCTTCTAGACGCGATCGCACTTCTGAAGCCGTGGAAATCTTACTCGCGCGCAAATCCCGAAACAATTGATCCAAAGAATTAAATTGCGTTCGTTGGGACTGGTAGAATAACCCCTGCCACATTTGCCCCAGATCGTGTAACGTTATTGGCGTATCTTCTGATTCTGCATACAACCTTTGCAGACACAGCGTTTGGTCTTCATCCACCCGCAGATTCGACAATTCCAGCAAACTCCGACGCATTTGCCAGGGTTCGAGTGATGCCCACAATTTTGCCATCTCATCTAGCCAGTACAAAATCTGCAACATTGGCATTTGGGCATTTTTCCACAGCTCAATGAGCAGAGGCAATTCGGAGCGATCTTCTAGTAGCACCACCGAAGTTTCATTTTCTTGCCACGCATCGTGAATTGCTGGCACAGTTGGGTAAAACTTATTGTGTAAATCCAAATATGCTCTAACTATGCCCGGAATGCTTTTGGCGGAGAGAGTGTCTTCTGAAGCTGTCATTGATTCTGACGTTGCACTATCAACGACAGCTTCCAGCAAAGACTGTTGAAACGGTTGAGTATCCAAAACTCTCACCATCACCTCAGTGACTCCAGAATTTTGAGGCGGACTATCCAGCAATTGATAACGCTTTTGCTGGTCTAAGTATGTTTGTTCTGGTGGCTTTGTTTCTTTGTCTGTTTCTGGAATACTGCTATCAACGCTCTGTTGCTCATCAGAAGTTTCCTCAGCCGGACTTAGGTCAATTGCTTCATTTGCTCCCAACGGTTGTGTTTGGTCATCACCTGATGAAACAGAAACCGTTGGTGATACTGGAGATGCAGTTGAGGTCAAATCGAGAGTGTCTTCTGCGGTCTCTACAGATGCAGGTGATACCTCTACCTTGGGGTTATCCAGTAACGGGACTGTGGTAATGTCTTGCTGTTCTACAAGAATTTCTAGTGGTATTGTCTGGACGACTGCGACATCAGACGACGGCTGTATTGTTTCAGTTGTAGAAACAATTTCTACAACCTTGTCGGTAGAATCTTCTGACGCTTCTGAAGTTGCTTGTGGGACAACTGACAATTTTGGCTCGATAGAAAGAATTGCCCATCTGACAGTTCCCGTCTTTTCACCACAATTTGGGCAATTTTCTAGATTAAAAGGCACATGAGTAGTGCATTGAGGACAAACTTTGTGGGTTAGGGAAGTTCCACATTTTTGACAAAACTTGTTGGTATTGGGGTTTTCAAATTGACACTGGGGACAAACAAGCATGGCGGAACTTCCTCAATTCCCTTGTGGTGTGCTGAATCGAAATAAAGACAAACTAACTGCTTTTCTAGTTTGCCATGTCGCACTCGAAGCTTCCAACCTCATTAGGCAGAAGTTTCTAGTATGCGTCAATAGACTTTGATGGAATGGCATTGGCTGGTTGAGAGGAAAAAATAAATTTCCGGCTTAAAGCTAAAGTAGGCTAAACTTTCAACACCTTGAAACGGGTTGTCAGTTATCAGCCTCGTAGATGCCCAGTGGCTTCTCGAAGAGTCCTTTATTGTAGGGCATGCCATTCGACTTTGACGCAATAGGCAAGCATAGCACCCGATGAGATATGCCTAGACTATAAGTTTTGCTTTTGTGTGATCGCGCTAGATAGAATCTAGCAACGGCTTTGCAGTCTAGCTACTACCTAGAGGTCTGCTTGACAGTTGTTCACCGATCGCTGACAACTAACAACTACTTAATGCGACTACCATTAGTCTGACATAGCTTCTTTAATAGTTCTAGCTCACCTAAGCTTAAATCCCGCCACTGTCCGGGGTCTAGACCAATAATACTCAGATGAGCGATCGCTACCCTTACCAGTCGCAAGGTCGGAAACCCCACCGCCGCCGTCATCCGCCGCACCTGGCGATTCTTTCCCTCAAACAAAGTCATCTCTAACCAAGCTGTCGGCACATTTTTCCGAAATCGAATCGGGGGATCTCTCGGTGGTAGCGATGGTTCTGCTGGCAACAACTTCACGTTTGCCCGTCGCGTCCGGTAATCTTGAATTACCACACCTTGACGCAAACGCTCCAGAGCATCTTCATCCGGAATCCTTTCCACCTGCACCCAGTACGTCCGAGGATGCCCAAATCGAGGATTACTCAAACGATGCTGCAACTGTCCATCATTAGTCAACAGCAGCAATCCTTCACTATCGTGGTCAAGACGACCCACCGGGTAAACATCCGGCACCGGGATATAATCCTTTAGCGTACTACGCTTAGCTTCTCCGATGCTATTGTCCGTGAACTGTGTCAAGACACCATAAGGCTTGTAAAAAAGCAAATATCGGTAGTCAGGAGTCATTGGGGATTGGGGGTTGGGGGTTGGCGAGAAACCCAACAAGCGTAATCGGTTTCATTCTTCAAAAGAAGCCTACTCAATTTCTGACAACTGGCATATCAGACATATCCGAAAATTAGGTTTTGACCCTTGATTTATCAGGGTTCTAGGTTAATTAGCGGATAAGTCTATTAGTGTGCTGGGTTTCGTTCTTCAACCCAGCCTACGAAATTTCTGACAAATTAATTAATCTTGACCCGGAAGCGGATAAAACCAAAGTTATTGCCAGAGGTGTTAGAAACATTACCCAAATTCAAAATAACTGCACCGTCAGGATTATTTTGACTAGGACAAGCATTACCCGGAGGTAAAGGCGCTAGCGGTGAGAAAAATGTCCCTGCATCTGTATCCGTCGAGTTAGTCACCGAACCCGTTGTCCCGGCTCGATTTAGCGAAATTCCGGCACCAACTCCAAAACTATTAGGGATAAACGTTGTCCCAGGTGGAATCAGGTCGCAGAATCTAACATTGTTAACTGAGCCAGTACCATCAGAGAGGAAATAGATGGTGTAGTCTACCTCATCGCCGCTTGTCAAAGGGGTTTCTTCTCCCAACTTACTCACTCCGATGGGCGACACTTGAGAAAAGCCGGGAGCATTGTCATTGGAATCAGCCGGATCATCCACAAATTGACCGAAATTGATACCACCCAGTGGTACACCGCCTCTGGTGGCATTTGTAATTCGCTTGATCAAACGCAGACGCGGTGATGGTGGGGAAGCGACGACCAGCACAGTAGGTTCATCATCTCCAGGATCGGCTAAGTTGCCAAGATTAACTCCATCATCTAATAGCTGTGGCACATCGTTTGCTCCGGCTACAGCATCTGTCAAAGAGTTATTGACGGTTCCGCCTGTGGATGTTGCACTGGCTTGGTTGCTAATTTGGACATCAGCCCCCGCCGTTATAGTGGCACGGAATGCGATCGCTATCCTGCCGCCACCTGCATTCAGTTGACCTCTAGTGGTGGGATTGGTCAGGTTGGTGTCGGTTGTGCCGTTGTAGCTGGGGTTTCCGGTTACTGTTGTCCCAGTTGTCGTAAAGCTATAACTGCCGGGAACAAACCTCAACTGGCTGGGGTTGATGCGGTCAATCGCTAAGAAGTTGCTAACGGCATCTGTGGGGTTAGTGTTGATGTAAGTGATGGTGTATTGTATGACATCGCCAGTGGTTATAGTGCCACTGCCATCGGTGTCGGCGAACAGACGCACGGATTTGGAACCACTGGGGGAAACAGGGTTAACAAAGTTAATAATGGTGGGGTCAGCACTACCTTGATTGGGTTGGTTGACGTTACCGCCAGAGCCAATATTACCGGGATTGCCTGGATTATCTCCGGAACCCGGTGCTGTGGGGTTTGTGGAGTTACTAGCATCAGAAAGTAGGGGTGTGCCGTTATCTCCAGCGTAGTTAGCGCGTGCTTGGTTAGTAATCGGATTAGCTGCTCCTAGCCTGAGACGGGCGTTAAATCTTAGGGTTACGGTGGCACCAGGGGGTAGGGTTCCTAGTTGGGTTAATGTCACAGGGTTGCCTGTGCCGTTGAAGTCGCTAGCTGGCAGACTTGCAGCAAGGGCAAGACCCTCTACAGTTATGGTATTTCTTAGCACCAGCAACTGAACGGGAATTACGTCGCTGATCACTAAGTTATTGATGGGACTCGATGTGGGATTTCTGACGATGATGGTGTATTGAATGTCATCGCCGATGGTGAGTGAGGTGGTATTGTCGTTGTCGCTGACAAAGCGGACGGATTTGTTGAGGGTGGGGACGGAAAGTAAGCCGATGGTTAATCCGGTGCGATCGCTTGGCCCTGTATCGCCGTAGGGGGATTGATTAATGCTACCTGGCGGCGTAACTGCATCGGTGGGTACTCCCGCGGGTGGGAATCCGGGTGCGGGAGAAGACGCGATCGCTTGGTTAAATAAATTTCCGGTAACTCCACTATTAACGGTGGCATCTACGGTGACGGTAATCGTGCCATTGGGCGCTAGGACAGCCCCAGCCGCGAGTAAAGTAGGTGCGTTCGTTCCGTTATAACTTGGGTTTACTGCTGCCACTGTACCGCTTCCAGAAGGGGTTACAGTAGGCGTTGCCGCGAGAGTCAATCCAGCAGGTAAGACATCGTTGATTTGGAAACTATTGGCAGCCCCGGCACCCGTATTGGTGTAAGTAATCGTATAGCGGACGCGATCGCCGGTCGTCACCGAACCCGTACCATCTGCATCGGTAGCTATAGCGACAGCTTTTGTCCCTGAAACCACAGGCGTTGCCACCACCGTCAACAATGTCGGATCGTCATCCCCAGTATTGCCCTGGTTTCCTTGATTAGTTCCATCATCCAATCCCTGCGGCAAATCCCTAGACCCTGCTACCGCATCTGTAATCGAAGGACTCAATCCTCCCACTGATGTTGCACTAGCTTGGTTGGCAATCGTCGTATTCGCCGCCGCCGTCACCGTAGCACGGAACTTGATGACCACCTGTCCGCCTCCTGAACCTAACGCCCCTGTGGGGTCAGCGTTGGTGAGGTTCGTGTCGGTTGTGCCGTTGTAATTGGGGTTCCCCGTCACCGTTGTTCCAGTTCCAGAGAAAGTAAAGCTATAACTGCCCGGAACAAAGGCTAACCCACTGGGGAGAGAGTCAGTTGCTAGAAAGTCAGTAATAACGTTGCTTGGATCGGAGTTCGTATAGATAACGGTGTATTCCACCACATCGTTTGTGGTCAAAACACCATTGTTGTCGGCGTCCGTGAATATACGTACAGATTTAGTTCCATTAGGTTCAAACGGGCTGACAAAATTGATGATCGTGGGGTCGCTAGGACTGCTGTTGGGCTGACTGACATTGTTGCCTGTGCCAACACCAGGATCGCCCGGATCGTTGTTAGTACCGGGTGCCGTCGGATTATTGCTGTCACTGGCATCTGTAAGTACAGGATTGCCACCATCGCCTGCGTAGTTTACTCTGCCTTGGTTAGTAATAGGACTAGCAGATCCTGGTTTGAGGCGGGCGTTGAAGGTAAGAGTCACGGTAGCACCCGCTGCCAGGGTTCCGGGATTGGTTAAGGCAACTGGATTCCCGGTGCCATCGAAATCATCGTTAGGCAGGCTGGAGGCGACTGTAAAACCTCCAGAAACATTGATGGTATTTCGCAGCACCCGCAACTGAACCGGAATCGCATCGCTGATGACTAAGTTATTGATAGGACTTGATGTAGTATTTCTAACAGTGATGGTATATTGCAGGTCATCGCCGATAGTAAGTGTTTGGGTGCCGTCGTTGTCGGTGACAAAGCGGACGGATTTGTTTGCCAGGGGTACGGGGACGGCACCAACTGTAATACCCGTGGGATCGGTAGCACCATTATTGGGGTATGGAGTCTGGTCGATGTTACCTGGTGGCGTGCTGGCATCGGTAGGCACTCCACTAGGCGGGAATCCAGGGGCATCTGAGGTGGCAGTAGCTTGATTGAATATGTTGCCAGTAACACCACTACCAACAGTAGCCTCTACAGTTACGGTGATGGTGCCATTTGTTGCCAGCACTGCCCCAATATCGAGTAGAGTATTTGTCCCAGCACCGTTGTAAGCTGGATTTACGGCGGCATTGGTACCAACTCCCGTTGGGGTGACGGTGGGTGTCCCAAATATGGTTAAACCAGCAGGGAGAGGATCGACTATTTGGAAATTAGTAGCAGCCCCTGAGCCTGTATTGGTGTAGGTAATTGTATAACGAACGCGATCGCCCGGAGTAAGCGAACCTGTTCCATCTAAATCTGCTGCTAGTGCTACAGATTTTGTCCCAGCAACAGCAGCAGCAGCAGCAATAGTGGTTGTATCGGTGGCGGTTTCATTGATGTTCGTGTTTCCACCCTGACCGTCTTGGTTAACAGGATCGGTTACATCCTTGGGTCGTACCACCGTTGCTGTGTTGCTTAATGTCCCTGTAGCTGTGGGAGACACTGTGCCTGTTACTGTGTAACGCGCCCTAGCTTTGCTATTCAAATTTACAGTAGTATCAATGGCATTTCCCGTACCATTAGCAGCACCACAAGCCCCCGTACCAGTTGCAATTTCGCAAGTCCAGCTTACTCCAGTAATTTGTGCCGGAACCGTGTCTTGTACCCCCACACCAGTCACGTCGCTAGGCCCATCGTTAAAAACTTCTATCGTGTAGGTAATCGGCGCACCCGCTGCTACAGTAGTTTGATTGTCTGTTTTGGTAATCTGCAAGTCAGCTGCTTTGATGTTGATACCGCCCATAAGACCTGTTGCGACAGAGGGGAAGTATGTCCAAGTATCAATACCTTTTTGGTCACCAAAGCCTGTACCACTATTGTTGCCAAATTGATGCACATTACCAGTAGCACTGTTCCCACCCACTAATAGCTTGATTGGATTCGGTCGCCCACCAGTAGTACCTAGAGGATTATTATTTCCATCGGTATCGTCGTAGTAGACAGTAGAGGGATTAGGGCTGCTTCCTGGCTGAGTTCGCGTGATAATTAATCCTCCGGAACCTTCTGCATCTAGCAATGGGAAGTGCGCTTCCCCAGCATTGATAGATAGTTGGGCGTTGTAAGTAAAGGTAGCCGCAGGTACAGGATTTCCCAGCCCATCCCTTCCGTCCCAAAATGCTGTATTAGATCCTGGTACGGCGGTACCTACAATTACTCTGTCAATTTGGTCGAGGTAATCACCATCGTTATTAACATCAATGGTGATGGTATAGCTTCCTGCGGAGGAATTAGGGTTATTGAACCTAAAGTTTCCACCTAGCGGTGAAGTACCAGCTTGATTCGGAGTATTATTTTCTGCTCCTGTAAAAGTGAAATCAGTACCAGCAGCAGGAAGTTGTGGGCTGGTTGCATAGCCCAGCACTGAACTTAGTCCTGATATTGCTGCCGGATTGGGACTGTTAAAGAATAGTTTATTAGTAAAATCCTGCGGCGTGTCTGGATCGTCAGGTTGCTGGAATGTTACCCCAGGAGGCAAGGGAAAAGTAGGCGGTCCCCCAATATTTATAGAGCGATAAAGTGCCTGTCCACCGGAAGTAAAGCCTCGGTTATTAGAGAAAAATATAAATCCGTTTGGATCGAGATTATTAGTATTGACGTTGTATTGGTAGCCGTCCCTTGTCTGAACGAACAGGTTTGAATTTACTTTACGAGTTGCTCCATTACCTCCTGTAAGAAGTGCCAAATAGTTACTAAATACACGACCATTTATATCAAGTGTAGAGGCGGCATTGGCGCGTACTGTAATATCCCAAATAGCAACACCACTGGCTTGATTAGCATTAAAATTGCCAGGATTATCTGCAATCCTGGCTGTAGGGGTTCCCTGAACGTCGGGAGCCGGATTCCCTCCAGCCGGACCATAGAATGCTACCTGATAAATTCCAGGGGTAGTAACTGTAAAAACGCAAGGAGTATATCCGCCTGCGGCCGGAAGAGGTCCAGCAAGTTCTTGGGCGCGGCTGGTAATTCTGCCTGTAGTAGGCTGGGAGGCTTGACAATCTAATAGGGGGGTTGTTGTCGGGGTAACGGTGACTCCAGGCGCAAATACAACAGCATTTCCGGCTCCCACACCAACGGCACTTGAACCCAAGTTAATAACTTCTCCAGCGTTGGCATAAACTTGCAGTAAAGTTCGACGAGGAACACCAGATATAAAAGCCTGAGGTCTCCATTCTGTTAGGGGTCTGGCTCCCCCTCCCGCTACTATTTGTTTGGTACCTTCAGCATGAGCAGGTTGCACCCATAATGTATAGGCACACACGGAAAGGGAAAGGCTGCAACCTAGCCAACTTCTACAGTGATTCAAAGTTTTGTTTGCTGCCATGTTTTTTTTATAGTTGGGTGCATAATGTGCCTAAGTCGGATTTCTTCGGTATCAATAATTTTGGATAAATTAGTTTAAAACAAAGCTGCGAATTCTTTTAAAAATAACTTTTATTTAGCAATAGTTCTAATTGTTAAATTTTTGATATTCGGATATTTTTACAGACAAAACCGACACCATAAAGAGGTATAAAAATCTCTTTTACGGCAAAAACTCCGCGATGAGGGCTTTTATTTTTTCAAAAAGTTATTTATATTTTTCTAAAAAATACCATTTTGTGCGCCTAGAAACAATAGAGATCGCTACTAAATTAAATTTCCAGAATCATCCCATATTCAAAAGCGATCGCTCTGACAATCAAAAAGCCAATTCAAGCCAAAATAAATTGCTTGGATCGTCATAAAGTAAAGCATGGATGCGATCGCTAAATCTAGGATTTTGTAATAATTTTTAGCGAACCATGTGAAGAAACTGTAAAGTTTGCAAAAAACAACCTATTGTCCGTATCAATTAACTTTGACGCGGAAGCGTACAAAACCAAAATTGCTACCACTTTGATTAGAAACATTGCCCAGATTAACAATTGCCGCCCCATCAGAATTAGTTTGGCTAGGGCAAGCATTACCCGCAGGCAAAGGAGTTAAGGGCGAGAAAAATGTCCCTTCGTCTGCATCTAAAACATTAGTTCGGGGAGCAACAGTTCCGGATTGATTCACAGAAATTCCGGCACCGACTCCAAAACTGTCAGGGATAAACGTTGTCGCAGCCGGAACCGGATCGCATAGTCTGACATTGTTAGCTGGAGCAGTACCATCAGAAAGGTAATAAATGGTATATTCCACCTCATCGCCGCTTTGCAAAGATGTCTCAGAAGCTAACTGGGAAACTCCTACTGGCGACAGTTGCGACCAGCCAGCAGCGTTATCATTGTCATCAGTTGGGTCATCCACAAAGCTTGCAAAGTTAACCCCCCTAAGCGGCACACCACCCCGACTAATTGATGTAATTCGCTTCACCAAACGCAGACGCGGGTTTCCAGCATTTCCACCTACGTTGACTACAGTTGGTTCATCATCCGCAGGATTAGGAAGGTTCCCCTGGTTATTACCGTCATCTATGACTTGAGGCAAATCGCCTTCATTTTGCGTCGCATCGCTGACAGATAAATCAACGGTTCCACCTGTAGATGTAGCAGTAGCTTGGTTGAGAATCTGTGTACCAGCTGGCGCTGTGATCACCGCTTGGAACTTGATAACCACCTGGGAGCCATTTCCCCCTAAATTTCCCAAAGATGTTGGGTTAGTCAGGTTCTGGTCAGTTGTGCCGTTGAAATTAGGATTTCCTGTCACCGTTGTTCCAGCACCAGAGGCGGTAAAGCTGTAACTCCCTGGAACGAAACGCAACTTACTGGTGTCGATGCGGTCAGTCACTAGCAAATTGGTGACTGGAGTAGGAGCTCCATTAAAGTAGGTGATGGTGTATTCAACAGTATCCCCAGTGGTGACGGAACCGCTAGCATCTGCGTCGTTGGATAGACGAACTGATTTGATGCCAGTGGGCGTGACTGGGTTGGGTTGAATAGTTGTAGTATTGGTTGACGTGTTGTTGTCAGGATTGGGGTCGGTGACATCATTAGGTCGCGTAACCGTTGCCGTGTTGGTCAATTCTCCAGATAGGGTAATGGGAGAGATGGCACCTTGTACTGTGAAAGTGGCAACAGCCCCGCTATTGAGATTTACCGTAGTGTTGATAGCATTCCCCGTACCGCTAGCTTGTCCGCAACTACCAGTACCCGTAGTAATGGCGCAAGTCCAAGTTACTCCGGTGATTTGAGCGGGAACAGTGTCTGTCACTGTTGCTCCGGTTACGTTAGAAGGGCCGTTGTTGGTGACGGTGATGTTGTAGGTAATGGGACTCCCTGCAACGACTGGGTTAGTTGTAAGGCTTTTTTGAATTTGCAAATCGGCTGCTGATATCCTGATGCCTGTTGTAAGATCAGTGACTGTAGAGGGGTAGTATGTCCACGTATCAATACCTCTGTCATTACCAAAGAGGTTAGTAAACCCATGAGCGCCATTAATACTGGAAACCCCTCCCAAAGCGTTTACAGGAGTGGGCGCTCCAGCAACTTGTTGATTATTAGTTAAAGGAGCGTCGTTATAGTAGACCTCAAAAGGATTGGGAGCCGGTAGTGTTGGCGCAGCTGGCTCATTGAGTCGTTCGATAATCAGACCTTCCGGGTTGTTTTCTGGGTCTAGAAACGGAAAATGAATTTCACCCGCACTGAGTACAATTTGCGCTCCGTAAGGGATATCTCTAGCAGAAACATTCACTCCATTGGCATCTAAGCCATCCCAAGGTACAGTGTTGACCCCAGGCTCTGCCACACCAACCAGTACGCGATCGTTGGCGTTGCCGTATGTACTGTCTCCATTGAGATCGAGAACAATTCTGAAACTGCCCTGTGAAGGGGTGTTAAAGCTGAAAGTACCTCCCAAGGGGTCAGTAGTACCAGCTTGACCGCTAGTCCCCTCTGTGCCTGTAAATGTAAAATCAGTGGGAGTAGGGGGTGCCACGGCTGGTGTTAGTAGCCATGTGCGACCGCCACTAGCTGGACTTATGGGCGCTTCCAGCGGCAGGCTTGGACTGGGCCGATTAAAGAAGATTTTATAGGTGACATCCGTCCCGAAATCTGGCTGATCCGGGTTATATACGTTACTTCCTGCAAGCGGAACAGATTGGTAAATTGGACCGCTGGTTGGATTTGCTGTGAAACCTTTGTTATTGGCAAAGAAGATAAATCCAAAAGGGTCGAGACGGTTCAGGTCGATTCGGTAGAGATAACCTTCATCGGTGAGAACAAAGCCTTGGGCATCGAGACTTTGCCCATTATCTCCCAGGTTGAGAGACAGATAATTTGCATAGGCTCGACCGGGGATAGCTGTATTTCCGTTGGCGACTGTGACATCCCAAGCTGTCACCACACCAACATTGGGCTGAGTCCAAGGCTCGTCAGCATTGCGTGCGGTTGGGTTGTCAGCATTGCCAATGGCATTAGGATTTGGGCTGATAAAGTCAATTTCCCAAATTCCCGCTCCTGCTTCTGTAGTCTGAGTTGGGGTAATTATACAGGGAGTGTAACCTACGGGATTGAGGGGGGCTGGACCTGCAAGCTCTTGCGCTCGGTTGACAATCTGACCGACTGCACCACAAGAGGTAAAAGTAGTCCTATTGGGCGGTCTATATTCGATCCTGCCACTTGTTCCTATACCGGCGGCACTGGAACCAAGATAGATTGTTTCTCCTGGATTCGCGTAAACTCGAATTCTGGTTCGACGCGGGATAGGAGTACCCAGAAAAGGATCGTTTCGATATTCTAAAAATGGGCGAGCGCCTGTGTTGTTGGTCAGTTCCCGACTGCCTTCAGCATATGCAACTTCACTACCAGTACTAATGGCACAGATGGCAAGGGCAAGGCTACCGCAAAGGCGACTCCAGCGGCTAAAGGGAGTTTGATTTGTTGGGGAATGCGGGTAAAGTTTCAACATCAAACTAACAGTTTCCTCACACTTGGTCTGGCAATATCATCAAAAAATAAAAGGCTCTCATAAAGAATTACTTTTTTCTTTTGCATGAGAGCATGAGAGCCTTTTTCCTACTCCAACTGCAAATCTTCTTCTTGGACAAACAGATCGATACCTCTGGTATCCCTGAAGATAAATTCGACGCGACGGTTACGGGCATGATCTAGACGGCTTCTTCCAACTACTCGCGGCTGACTTTCACCCAAAGCCCGAATTATCATTCGTTCTGGGGGAATTCCCTGACGCAGTAAGTAATTTCTCACAGCGATCGCGCGTCGATTTGATAAGTTCAGATTATAAGCATCGCTGGCTCTAGGATCGGTGTGTCCTCGAAGTTCAATGACGATTTGGGGATTTTCTCGTAAAACTTGGGCAATTCGGTTGAGAATTCTGGCACTCTCTGGACTCAGGGTGGCTTTATCGAGGGCAAAGTGTACGTTGGTTGGTACGCTAATTCTGATTGGTTCTGGCGGTGTGGGTTCTGGTTCTGGTTCTTCCGGCGGTTGCTGTACTACAGGCGGGATAGGCTCGGTGGTACATTGAGGAATTGTCCCCAGTCTGCTTCGCAATATATTCCTGCTAGTGAAGTTGGTGGTGGAAGAGAGGTTTACCCGGTCGCCGACTGGTGACGGGGACACAATTTCAGCATTGGCGGCGGCTTCAGAGGTACCGTATTTTGGGATGGTAGCGATCGCGCTCACTAATTCCCCTGGTTGCATCTCTACACTGGCGCTAAATTTCCCCTCTTCATCCGCTACAACTCTAGTCAAGGGTTCGCTTAAAGGGCCATAGGATATCCCGGTTTCTTTCTGAACCCGATAAATTGACACCTCTGAACCCGGATCGGCGGTGCCTAAGATATTAGTTGTAGTACCCAGCGTATAAAATTCGGAACTGATAAATTGCGGGGCATTTATGGCAGAGTTACCTGTATCAAGACGACGATTTTTGGAATTGCGTAGTGGGTTGGGGCCGTCTCCCCGTTGGTAGGCTTGTACGTTCACATTTTCCTGTGCTACTAAGTCAATGCTTAGACCCTCTAAGTTATTAAAACGATTACCAAGGATGATGTTGCGATCGCTCTTAGGATAAGCCGCCACCACCACACCAGGGCCAGTTTGATTGCTAATTTGATTATTATTCACCTGGTGGTCATCTCCCATCAGATAAACTCCTGCCCGACGAAAGCGGCGACCATTATATGTAATCTGGTTATCATTAATCTGCGCTGAGCCTTCCGGCTTGAACAAATAGACACCACTACCATCGTTTCCGCAAATCAAATTTGAGCTAATTTGAGCTTTTTCAATCTCTCCTTCCAATCGGATAGCATCCGGCATCCCAGCAATTCCATTACCAACAATGATGTTTTCTGTTACCTGCAAATTGTTGGCTTTTACAGCGCTAATTATCCCGCTACCGTCGTGGTAAGAAATTCGGTTTCGTCGGATTGTCGTCCCTAAGCTGTTAAACACATATACCCCAAATGCCGAAGTAGTTTGAGGCACTTTTTGATCTAGTGGAATCCCTAACCAGTTGTTCTCAATTACTACATTTTTTGGAGCATTTTCCGGTGTCTGTTTTCCTTGATCGCCAACAACTGCAACAGACTGAGGACTATCAATGAAAATATCTGCTGGTGGTAAAGTGGCAGTAGCCTCAAGACGAGACGTGAAACCGTAAAGACTCAAACCGCGAATTGTCACCCCATCAGCAACAATTGTTAAGCCGCGAAATACCTCTCGCTCGGCTGCGGGAGTTATTGTAACCGAAGGAATTGGAATTGCAATTTCCGCAGTTGCGGATTTTTCGGCATCATACCCCGGCTGGGTTGTACCATCTATCACCAATCCCGGAGAGGATAGGGGTGGCAAAACATCAACTAAGCGGATAGTAGTTTCTGCGGCTGGCAAATCAAAGGCAATTAGTGAATTACTGCCATTAATAGGTGAAACCAGGGTTTGTTCAGTGCTACTCAGACGCTCTAAGGGCAAAGTCCCATTGGAAATCTCAATAGCTTCGCGCAAAGTAAGAGCGCTATCAGGATTGACTGCCCCATCCTGATTACTATTAACAACAATCCTAAAATTTGCTGTTTGAGCAGTTACAGTTAAAGGCAAAAAGCAAAAGTAACTCGGCAAAAGAAAGAAGGTAAAAATAATTTTCTTTTTCATGTTTCTTTTTACTTTTGACTTTCTGTTGCTACAGGTTGCACCAAAGATTCTTGCTGTTGGGGTGGTGCAACTTTTTGTCGCCCAAAGCCGCCAAATAGCTCGTTTACCTTCAGCGTCAAACCGAAATAAATCCCACCATCCGACCGATAGCCGCTAAAATCGCGATCGTCCACACTACCAAAGCTATATCCCAACGAAGCTCGCAAATCAGGCGTTACATAATAACCCGCTTCTACCGCAAAACCTGTTTCGTTGAAATTCACATCCGGCTGACCAATCCAGCGTCCTTCTCCCGCTACATCCCAGCGGTAGCCCAATCGATAAGTCACCCGCATTTGTGTTAAAAACACGGTGGAAGAATTGCTGAAGTTGTTGGATAAATAAGTTTCGCTTTGGCGCACCGCCCCTTTACCGTAAAATTCCCACCGCCAGGAAGGAGCATATATCGCCTCAGCAGCAAAAACGTGCTCTGTGTATCCCGTACCAGTTCCTAACAGCAATGTTTCCGGAATTGTTGAAGGATTGCGGCGATATTCATAGCTGAGTAAAGCGTTAAATTTATCTGAGGCTGGGTTGCGGTAAGCCATGCCCAGCTTGATATCTACCGTGTCTCCCAATGCCCGTAATAATTGGTTTGCGCCATTGGCTTGTTGATAGCGGAACAAAGCAGTTAGAGAAGGTGAAAGTTTCCCAGCCGCACCCGCAGCGATAACAGTATTGTTACCACCAGATCCGGTACGATGTTCGACGCGGGCGGATGCTTGGAAGTTGGGGTTATCAGTGTATTCCAGCCCCACACTGTAGGCATCGCCGCCGATAATCCCCAAAGCAGAGGCACTTTGACCTGTGGCATAGGGTTGGGCAAATCGTTGTCCAGCAGCAGTGCGCCCAAACTGGTCACTGAAGATATGCTCGTAACCAAGCAGGACTCGTAAACCTGGGGCGATCGCCCAGGTATGATTTAAACCGACGGCTCCCTGACCAGTGATGCTGTTGAAGCCGCTAATAATCGAGTAGCGACCTGTGATAGAGGTGTTTTCGCCTATTTTCTGTTCTACGATTGTGTCTAAGCTGCTGATCGAGTCGCGCCCAAATACTCTTGTATTTACAAATTGGTGGGCAAGTCGCAGGCTTACGCCTTTCATTACCTCGTAGTCGAGTCCGAAAGTAGTGCGGTTGGGATAAAGCGGGTCGCTGTCGTCCAGGTTTAGCTCGTTTTGGGCACGGAAGGTGAGGGCGCGACTCAGGGGAATGTTGGCGCGGGAGACGATTTGGCTGGCATCACTGTCGAAGGTATCGCCAAGGCGATCGTCGCGGGAGCGATTGACGTATTCTAGGCTGAGATCGGCAGCACCAAGTCTTTGCAAAACCCCTGCGCGGATGGTGGTGAGGGAGTTATCGACTCGTTCTCCCGGTATGGGTTGGGGTTGGGGATCGAAGATGTCGAAAAAGTTGATCCTTTCGGCGGGAGCAATGCCAAAGTTAATTTCGTGGTCGTAGCTGGCACTTACTTGGGTGCTGGTAGTAACTTGGGTCGCGACGCTAGCGCCGTATCTAGTTTGTCCGGGGGTGAAGCTGGTGGTAGCGTTGTTGGCAAAGCCTTCTTCCACCGAACGGTAATAACCACGGGCTAAGATACTACGAGCGATCGCGCCATATGCTTCCAATCGATAGGCATTCCCTGTCACATTTCCCAAAAAGGGATTGTTGTTCCTTGAGTGGGCATATTCCCCAACAATTTGCCCGTCTTTCCCCAAGGGGACTAGGAAATCTGCCCCATACAGTTCAAAATCTTGCGCCCCTTCGTCTTGTCGCCAATAACTCGCCCCCAGCCAACTTTGTTGCCCAAACTCTTGCGAGAAGTTATATTGCAACCGCCCAGCATAGATATTCGTGCTGTCGCCTGGTGTAGCTTCATGCTGGTAAGTCACCACAATTCGCCGCACCTGAGTGACACCAAAGGGGTCAAACTCTGTAGCAAAGACGGGACGGCGGAACAGCAGTGTCCCTCGGTCGTAGTCAATTTCGTAGTCTGCACCGCGAAATAGTTGTTTGCGCGACGTAACGGTTCCGGGGCGATTAATTTCCTCTGTTTCTACAAAAACATTTTCGCTGCCAGGAATCAGCAGGCGGCGGGAGAGAAAGTAATAGCCGCTGGTGCCACTGGGAGCAATGGTGTCTCGCTGGAAGCCTTCGACATCCGGGCTATACAGGGCAGTAATTTGTAAATTGCCCAGGTTGTAGTTGCCCTTGAACCCGTGCAGTTGACGATTAGTGGCGCTATATAGTTGGGAGGCGCGGGAAAATTCTGTGGTGTTGTAGTCGCCCCACATCCCATAGTCTGGTTCGGAACCCGGAACTGGAGAAGTACGTTCCATCCGCAGATAGACGCTATCTGTGGAGGGGGTTAGATAATCGACTGTGGAGCTATCGCCGTAGACGGGATATTGTTGTTCGCAGAATTGGGGGCCTCGGAATAGGCGGGTGATGCCATCGCAGGTTTCGTTGAGGTTGCGGGCGCTATTATATGCTCCTGTAAATAGCCATTCCCCTACTTTGCCTGTGGCGAAGACAGCAGCGCTCAAATCAATGCCGATGCCTTCGTCGATGGTGTCGGGGTCGAGGAAATCGCGACGAGAACCCCAGTAATTTGTACCTCTAGATCCAATCCGTAAATTTATCACGCCCGAAGCTATGGATGGGCGTAGGTTGGTAATAAATTCTACCTGGGTAAAAGTTTCTAATTCGTTGCTGTAGTTAGCCTGTTTAGTGGGTAGTAAGTAGTCGCTTTGGGTAGGTAATCCTACTTGAGGATTGATGGGGCGATCGCTTTGTCTAGGTAATCCACCAACTTCAGGACTGATGGCTCGATTTTCAGTCAAAGGCGGCAATGCTGTTGGTGTGGAGCTATTTTCTTGCGTCCGATTGATTCGCTCAATCTGCTCTCGTTTCTCTGCGGTAGTTGTGGCAGCACGAATGCGGACTTTTTGAGCTTCCAAACCGGATTGCAGTTCGGCGGCAAATTGTCCTTCCTTGGCAACGACTTGAAATCCGGGTAAGTCTTTGTCGTCGTCAGCACCGATAAATTTACCCGCACTGGCAGTTAAAGTTACTACCGCATCTTGGCGGATTAATTCTCCGTTTTCATCGGTGATTCTGCCTTCCAGCTTAATTGTGGAACGACCATCAGCGCGAACGCGGGCATCTCCGACTGGAGAGATTTCTATGCGCTCGGTTGTGTCTTTAACATTTAATTGGAGAGTAACTGGCGTGCCTTGTGCAGCTTGGATGGCGATCGCGTTCTCGCCTTTCTCCAAAGCAATGTTATACCAAACCTGAGTAGTAATATTCTGTGCCTCGTTTCGCTCAACACTAGAGCGAATTTTAGGATCGAGAGGCTTGTTGTTGACGGTGACTTGTATCTGAGACTGGGAATTGTACTGAACTACAAGGTTAGTGGAACGCGCTCCTATTTCTTTACTCTTGGGGGCAAGAATCCGTACTTCTGTGGGTGATAAAGTGCTTTCATTGCCGGATTCTTCAGGTTGAGCATTAGTTGGCGATACAGATTCCCTCAGTTCGCTGTTAGTTGGCGTTTCCTTTGTAGAACCCTGTGTTTCCTGGGGTATTGGGTTGCTGGGCGATTCGGATTGGGCTAACTTTTTAACTTCTGTTTGATTTCCTTGTTTCCCCTCAAAACGCGGGGAAGATAAAAACCTTTCCTGCAAAACGGGTAAAGCCGCTGGTGTTGCAACCTGCGTTTGTTGAGGAAGAGAGTTTTCATGCAAAAGCAAGTTAAGCGGTAGCGCTGCTGTATCCGGCTCCTCCCCAATCGCTTCCTGAAGTCCGTAGAGAGGCAACGTTTGGGGTAAATTCTCTGCTGGTAAGACTTCTAAATTTTCTGTTGTCGTTTCTTCAGTAGCTGTCTCCTCAGTAATGGGAGCAATTTCTGCATCCGAAATT
This sequence comes from Trichocoleus sp. FACHB-6, assembly GCF_014695815.1. Lineage (NCBI taxonomy): Bacteria > Bacillati > Cyanobacteriota > Cyanophyceae > Leptolyngbyales > Trichocoleusaceae > Trichocoleus > Trichocoleus sp. FACHB-6. The sequence goes on along the minus strand of NZ_JACJOY010000072.1, from coordinate 2,293 downwards.
TCAAATCCATCTTCGTTTGCTTTATCCGAAGATTCTACAGGCAGTTCCAGAGCCTTAACAGATCGGGGAAGCAGAAAATAAACTGTAAAAACTAAAAACAAAGAAAACGAAGAAAAGATTTTTTCTTTTGCTTTGGCATGATTGCCTTTTGCCTTATTCATGGCTGCCCCTCGCCATACGCGGGTGTCACTCCGAAATTCATTCTTACCAGTCCTCCTGGTTGCAGCTGCACCAAGCGAGACTGACTATTGCGCTCAATAAAGCGTTTGTTTGGAGCCAACGTGTATCCCGGCAGACTGGTTAAGTCCAGAGTGCCTGTACGATAACCGGATAGCACATTGGCTAGAGAAAACAGCCCATTCGGATCGGTGGTGATGCGGTTGCCGTCATCCATAAAAATTACGGCATTTGGCACTCCAGGCTCTCCTGGCTGCTGTTCTCCGTCAAAGTTTTTATCGACAAATACCCGCCCAATTAGGGTGCCGCAGTCTGATAAAATTCCGGGTCTAATGCGTAGCTGATGCGTGGCGATGTTGCTCCTGGCTTCCTGAGCTTGATTTTTCCCGTCACCCCGCACTGCGTCTGGTGTCACTACGGCGGCATAGACAATGTTCAATGTCTCATTGGGAGCCAATCTGGGATAAATAAAGGTAATTGTCCGGTTAGAGGTGCTAGCTGGCTGTAATGTTACTGGAGTAGTTGAGGTGCCAGTAGAGAGAGAGCCTTGCAAAGCTTTAGGCAAATATTGCAAACCGACAGGCAGTTTGTCTGTGATGACGATGTTGCTGGCGGCTGCTGTACCAGTATTTTTCAGCGCGAGGCGGTAAATAACGGTATCGCCCGGTTCAGCTGCCGCGCGATCGCCTGTTTTAATCAACTCTAGTACAGCTTGTCCTGCTGTAAGCGTTGTTTGATTCGATTGCACGCCGCCTGGTGGCAGATTGTCACCATTAGCTGAAGCTGAATTTAAGATTTCAACTGAGCCAACAGGTAACGACTGATAGGCAATCGAACAAGTCAATATGACTGTTAGAGGTAGGTAGATACGCTCTAACAGATTTAACAGGTATTTCATCAGCAAAAATAACTAAATAAAACACCCCATTGCTGGACTGTTCAAGAATTTGAGGCGTAGATTACCTGATGATTTATAACAATAGATCCCCGATGAAGTGAAAGTTTAACATGACCAGGTTGCTACGACAATATATCTGAAATTTATTTGCTTCGCAAGAGGATTTTCTGAGCCGTTTAAAATTTTACACTAAAGTTATTGCTTCTGCTTTGAGCTAAATTTCCTACTTTCAGTGCTTATAAGAATAAGTGCCTTGTTTTGGTTCGGCTGTCTTGATGACAGCAGATTCAAAGACAAGGTAGAAAGCGATCGCTTTATCCCTACGCAAGGCTATAACACCAATGAAGCTTCTAGCGTAGCATGACGGACATCAACCTCCGGTAAGTACATACTTAGGTACTAATACACCATAATTGCAATTGGTGGCAAATCTTCTACACCCTGTAATAGTAACTGCCGCTGGGATCGAGAACCAAACAGACGGATATAATATTAACACCTATCCAGAGAATTAGATGCTTGGGTTCAAGATTAAGAATTATTTCAACGTAACTTGCACCTCAAGATAACAATAGCCTAATTTACTAAAATTCAGCCAAATTGCTGATTTTGTAGGGTGTTTTATCAGCAATTTGGCTGAATTAATTGTTATGTTCTTTGGTAGGGAATATCACAACCAAATGCCAAAAAAATACCTATTTTGGAGAAAATTGGTAATCTTTGAGTAACAAATGGGAGTAATCGCAATACTTCTGCTTTAACATTAAAGGCGCAGCTACACGGACAAAGGCGGCTGAAGTTGCAGTAAGGTTTGTATTTTTAGCTTTAAGTGAACGATATTAACCAATACCCTTAAAATATTGCTCAATACAGGGAATGGGATTTAATTGGCCTAAACTGGAAATAAATTTCTGCCTCTGCTTGTGTCAGTGACATTTCTCTATACAGCGCTGTTCGGGTGAGTGAGATACACAGATCCCCAACTTCTCCAAAAAGTCTAGGATCTCTCCACATAGCCTGTACTTCATCCGACTGCAAGCCGCTGTATAGCGTTTCTGAGTTGAGTGGAATATATCGCGGTTCTGATTTTCGGGCTACCAAGGTTAGAGGATGTTTGAAAAGTGGTGAGGGGTTAAATATTATGCCAACCGCCTGACCATGATACGGATCATTGCCAGATAAATAAAAGTCTCCGATGTTTCTGGCAATAACTCATAA
>NZ_JACJOY010000071.1:0-19889 GCF_014695815.1 Trichocoleus sp. FACHB-6 | reverse complement strand
TTATGAGTTATTGCCAGAAACATCGGAGACTTTTATTTATCTGGCAATGATCCGTATCATGGTCAGGCGGTTGGCATAATATTTAACCCCTCACCACTTTTCAAACATCCTCTAATAAATTGCCTGTGCAATAACCTTCGCTGCAATCTCTATTTTTTTAAGCTTAACCGAGTATTTAAATTCAAATAGAACCTTATCTACTACCAAATCATGTCTTTCTTGAGTTTTGACTGGCAGAGAAAATTCCCTCACATAAGCTGCTTTAACTTCTTCTTCATTAGTAGCACTTAGCAGAGCCGCAATAAAATTAAAATCCTGAGCTTCTGACCAGTGCAACCTATAATTATTTGTCCGCTTTGCTTGATCTTCCCACGCTCCCATCAGAGTAATTCCTTAGCAGTAAGACTTGACCAATGGCAACACTATCTTAACTTATCCCACCGATACCCTCAAGTTCACAGCGATTTAGGCGATCGCCACTTTCGAGCGGTGGAATTGGCAAAGGTTTTTAATGAGGAGGTGTTCTGACCATTGCTTATGTTTTGGGTTCAGGTTTCTTGCCGGGTCATCCTCCGATTTTATCGGCTATTGTGAGATACCAGTGGTTCAGATACCCGACTTCTTAGAGAAGTCCGGTATCTCGCCTTCACAAGTTAAACTGGATGAACCTCGCAAGCCGTCCAATCGCATGAGAAAGCCGTGCATATTCTGTTCGTTGAAGATGAAGCGAAAATTGCCAACTTTGTCCAAGCTGGATTGAAGGAACAAGGATTTGTTGTCGATTATTGTGACAATGGAGATGAGGGCTATACTCGCGCCTTGGATAACGAGTATGACGCCCTCGTGCTTGACATTATGGTGCCGGGAAAAGATGGTTTGTCCATCCTCAAAAACCTGCGTCGAAAAGGACAGAATGTGCCGATAATTTTGCTGACTGCTCGTAATGAATTGGATGACCGACTTGAAGGGCTAAATTTGGGTGCTGACGACTATATAGCGAAACCATTTTTTGTTGAAGAACTTGTCGCCCGCATTCATGCAGTCGTGCGTCGGAGTGCGGGCGATCGCCAAAATTTAGTCTGCGTCGGCCCCATCAAGCTGGATCGCATCACGCGAGAAGCCACCTGCAATCAACATATAGTTGAACTCACCACCCGTGAATTTAACCTCTTGGAATATCTAATGCGATCGCCTGGACGAGTCTTCACCCGCACGCAAATCTTAGAACACATCTGGGGCTATGATTTCAATCCCAACACCAACGTAGTAGATGTGTGCGTTCAACGCATTCGCAAAAAAATTGACTCCATCGGTGGCGCGGGTTGGATTGAAAGCATTCGCGGCGTCGGCTATCGCTTTCGTCAATCAGAGTCTCAACAGTGAAGTTGCGTTCCTTCCGTATCCGAATTGCTCTATTGTCTGCTGTTCTCGCAGGGAGCGCCATTGCTGGGTTTGGGCTAATCTCTTGGTGGCTGATTTATGAGGCTAAGGTAAGCCGTCTGGATGCAGAACTGGAGAGTCAATTGATGCGGGCAGGTCGTCCAAGATCGCCCAATCGCTGGCAGTCCTATGAAGCCTTTCTCCCTGGCGCGTTTGGAACCAATACAGCGATCGCCATGTTGGTCATCGATGCAAATGGCAACGTCCTGTATCGCTCCGAGGAATGGGCTACCGATCTAGATACCAATAACCTTTGGACATCGCGCCCCCAACTACAGCCCTTTCCACCATCTCATTCCCAGCGACAAACAGCCCCATTTCCAGAGCGATCGCAACCCTCGCGCGATCGACCACCGCCCCCGCCTCGATTCGTCACCCAGCGCACAGCAACGGGAACTTGGCGGGTTGGTGCAGTCACAACACCCTTTGCTCAAGTTGCGATCGCAGTAAGTTTAAAAGCGATCGCACAAGAGATGGTCGTTATCCGCAACATCTTCCTAATTTCAATTCCAGGGGTGCTTCTACTCGTAGCGGGTGGTGCGTGGGGTATTGCTGGCAGCAGTTTGCATTCCATCCGACGGTTAACTAAAGTCATTGGCAATGTCACCGCTAGCGGTTTGGAACAACGAGTCCCCATCGGTGCGACAGATGTTGAATTTGTCGAATTAATTCAAGTGTTTAACCAGATGTTGTCACGTCTGGAACACAGTTTTAAGCAAGCCTCTCGCTTTAGCGCCGATGCTGCACACGAACTCAAGACTCCCCTAGCGATTTTGCAAGGGGAACTGGAACGCACCCTGCAACAAGCGGAACCAGGCTCAGAGGTGCAACAGGGTTTGAGCAATTTGCTCGATGAAGTGCGCCGACTCAGCGGGATTGTGCGTAAACTGTTGCTGCTTTCCTTAGCGGATGCCGGACAAATGGCTTTGTACCGAGTTGGGGTGGATTTATCTGGCTTGTTAATTGAGATGTTGGAAGATATAGAACTGCTTGCACCCCATCTAGAGGTTAAAACAGAAATTGCCGATGGTTTGCGCGTACAAGGCGATCGCGACTTACTCGTTCAGGTTTTGCAAAACTTGATTAGCAATGCCATTAAATACAATTTGCCTAACGGCTGGATTCGGATTGATGCTCGTCGTCAGGGTGCAACTGTATTGATTACTATCAGTAATTGCTCGAAAGAAATTCCAACTGGCGATCGCGATCGCATTTTTGACCGCTTCCATCGCGGCGATCCAGCCCGGACGCGCAAAGTTGAGGGAATTGGATTAGGACTGAGCTTAGCGCGGGAAATCGCGCGATCGCACGGCGGCGACCTGACGCTTGATCCAACACTATCTGGACAGACTGCATTCACCCTAACCTTACCAGTTGGTTTATAAATAATTGATTATAAATACTAATTAATTTATTTTATGGTAATAAGACTTTTTTAAAGAAAAAGCTTATATAAATCACCCGTTCGCTTTCGAGTTGTGAATTTTTTGTATAGAAATATTGCCATCTTTGTTAAGTCTTTAAACTACTTCAGACCTAATTGATGATTTCTTTATCTCAACTGTGATATTACGGAGTGGGTAAGAATTCTATTAAAGAATTAGACTAACCACATATTTTTCATCAGCCGTAAGGAAGAGATTGATGTCAGTATTTACCAGCAGAATCGGTGTCCTGTTAGCTTGGACGTTGCTTTGGGCGGTTGTAGGTGTACGCGCCAATGCCCAGACAATTATTGCGGCACCGAATGACACGAATACTGTAGTTAACCAGGATGGCAAACGAATTGACATCACTGGCGGCACCCTTTCAGGCGATCGCGCAAATCTCTTCCACAGCTTTACTAAGTTTGGTGTCAATTCTGGCGAAATAGCCAACTTTCTCTCCAACCCAGACATTCAGAACATCCTGGCGAGAGTACGTGGAGGCGATGCCTCGGTAATTAATGGTCTGATCCAGGTGACGGGCGGGAATTCCCACCTATTCTTAATGAATCCCGCAGGCATTGTTTTTGGCGCTAACGCTACGCTGAACGTGCCTGCCTCCTTCACCGCCACCACTGCTAATGGCATTGGCTTTGGTGACAATTGGTTTAACGCCGCTGGTGCCAATAACTACGCTGTTTTAGTCGGTACGCCCAGCAGCTTTGCCTTCACAATGAGTCAGCCGGGGGCAATAATCAATGCCGGAGACCTTGCAGTAGGACAAGGGCAAAATCTTACCTTACTCGGTGGCACAGTTATCAGTACCGGGAAGTTGTCCGCACCAGGAGGTAATATCACCGTCGTAGCCGTACCCGGTGAGAAGGTGGTACGGATATCGGAAGCGGGAAAATTACTGAGTTTAGAAATTGCACTCCCTAACGCAGACGGGACACCTGCGAATTGGAGGGAGCCAGTTCCAGACTTACCAACTCTGTTGACAGGCGCAAATGTAAGGAACGCCACAGCACTCACAGTAAACAGTGAGGGAAAGGTAGTTATTAGCGGTTCTGGCATACCAGCAGCACCGGGTACCGCCATTGTAGCTGGTGCCGTCGATGTATCGGGAACTGGCGGCGCGGTGCAAGTTTTGGGTGAAAAAGTAGGTTTAGTCGGTGCCAATATTAACGCATCAGGCAACCTTGGCGGCGGTACAGTGTTAATTGGCGGCGACTATCAAGGTAAGGGAAAAGTCCCGAATGCCAATCACACTTTTGTTGACAGCAAAACCACAATTAACGCAAATGCCATAACTAATGGTAATGGCGGACGTGTAATTGTTTGGTCGGACGACAAAACTGAGTTTAACGGCAATATTACGGCGCGTGGTGGCGCTAATTCTGGTAATGGCGGTTTTGTCGAAACATCGGGAAAGCTAAGCCTCAAATATGACGGTTTTGTGGATTTGCGGGCGACTAATGGATTAACTGGACAATTATTATTAGATCCACCCAATTGGGTCATTGCCAATAGTGGAGGCAATATTACTCCTTCGCAAGTAGTAACGGCACTCAACACCGCTGATGTCACCTATTGGGGTACTAATTCCCTCACTGTTAAAGATACCGTTGATTCCAGGGGCAACACTAATGCTAACAAGCTGACTTTAGATGCTCCTACTGTCAATTTGGATGCACCAATGAAGCTCAAGGGCGGTTTGACTATCAATAGTACAGTTGAGCTGAATATTAACTCTGCTGCTGATTTGGATCTGGGCGGTGCTTTTAGTCAAATTAGCGCCGGAGTTGTTAATACCGCAGGAGATATCAAAACTGCTAACCAAAGTATTAGCTTCACTGGTGCAGTCAACCTGACAGAAAACGTAACGCTAAACACTGGAAATGGTGCCATTACCTTTGGAAGCACGATAAATGGCGGTAGAAACCTAGAACTAACGGCAGGCACAGGTAGTATTAATTTTAATCAGGCGGTGGGTAATACTACACCTTTGGGGAACATTGCTATTAACAGTGCCAAAGACGTAAACACAAAAGCTATTTCTGCTGCCAGCATTACTCAAAGTGCAGGTACAGGCATCACTACTTTTGATGGCGAACTTAATGTTGCCGGGAATATTAATTTAAAAGGTCAAGGTTTTGACTTCAAAAACCAGGTTATAACCACCAATAACGGAACTTTTACTATTGACAATAGCGGCAGCTTCAGCATTGCTGCTGACATGAACTTGCAAGGGGAGTTTAAGCAAAAAGGTTTAGGTGCAGTTTCTCTTGGCGGCGACATTACTACTACCAATGACAACATCAGCTTTAAGAGTGCAGTCACTATGCCTGGGGCTGGCGATGTGGCGATCAGTGCGGGAACTGGTAAGCTTAACTTTGACTCTACAGTGACGGCTGGTAACAACAATCTTACTCTGACAGCAGACGAGATTGATTTCACAAATACAGTATCTGGGAGCAAAAATCTTGTACTTGAGTCGTTCTCAACCAACAAAGCGATCGCTATCGGTTCAACTAACAACAATACAGATGCTTTGGATCTGACAGCAACTGAATTAAATTTATTGCAAAATGGCTTTGCCTTACTTACCATCGGAGTAATTAATAGTAATGGAACGATTACCATCCCCAATAACATCGCATTCGCTGATCCGGTGACAATTCTCTCTGGAGGCGAAATTAATCTTAGTGGTTTGGTTTCAGGCAAAGAAAATGCCTCGATTACTCTCAACGGTGCAGCAATCAACCTGAACGCAGGTATCACCACAATAGATCGAGATATCAATATCACCGCTACTGGTACCAATGGGGTGAAACTGGGCAACAGCGTAAAGCTTGACACGGGATTGACGGGCGGCGGCAATATTAGTATTGCGGGAAATATTAATGGCACTACTGCTGAAGTTCAAGGCTTGGTATTAACAGCAGGTAGCGGCGATATTATTATCAAAAATGCAGTTGGCAATATCACACCACTGGGAAACTTAGTAGCTAACAGCACCGCGAAGTCTGAGTTTAACAGTACCGTTAAAGCAGCTAGTTTGTTGACCGATATCGGTGGCAACACCAATGTAAAAGGAAATGTAACCACAACGGGAGTGAATGGTCAAATTTATACTGATGCTGTTAATATCATCGATTCTAATGTAGAGTTGAATGCGGGAAATGGCGAGATCGCTTTCAAATCAACTTTGACAGCAAATAACAGCAACCTAACCTTAACTTCAGATAGCAAAATTGATTTCGCAGATACAGTATCCGGCACCAATGGTAGCAAACTTCAAATTCAGACTAAAATACCAGATAAAGCGATCGATATTGCTTCTGCTGTCGCCACAGGTCTACATCTGGATACAGCAGACTTTGGCATTATTAATGGTTTTGACTCCATCACTGTTGGACGTGATAACGGCACTGGAAATATTACTATAGGCAATAATGTATCATTCAACGACTCTGTAATAATCCAACAGGCAACAGGCACAGGAACAATTGCTTTGAATGGGTCAATTACGGGAGCGGGTAATGCCTCAATTACCATCAATGGCGATGTTTTGCTCGGTGATACAAATGACCTGGCGATTAACACAAGCGCAGCTAATGGTAACATTACCATCGATGGCACTATCAATGGCAATAAACCGCTATCTTTACAAGCAGGAAGCGGCGATATCAGAGTTAACGGTGCTATTGGCAATAAAACACCTTTAAGTAGTTTGACAATTGCTGGCAACGACATCAGTGTGAAAGAGATTGGCGATAGGGACACTGTAGGTGTCAGCGGAACTTTTACTATTGACAACAGCGGCAGCTTCAGCATTGCTGCTGACATGAACTTGGATGGAGAGTTTAATCAAAAGGGTTCTGGTGCAGTTTCTCTTGGCGGCAACATTAGTACCACCAATGACAAAATAAGTTTCAACAAACCAGTTACGCTTACAGAAAACGTAACGCTAAACGCCGGAAATGGTGACATTACTTTCAACAGCACGATAAATGGCGGTAAGAATTTAGAACTAACGGCAGGCGCAGGTAGTATTAATTTTAATCAGGCGGTGGGTAATACTACGCCTTTGGGGAACTTGATTGTCAGTGCAGATGCGATCGCACTTGCTTCTTCTACTCACGCGACTAATGTCACTTTGAAACCAGGGACGTCAGATAAAACTATTGGGATCGATAATACTCAAAATCTCAACTTTACGGACGCTCAACTTGATAGCATTACTGCTAGCACTTTAACTATCGGGGATACAAACAATACTAGCGGTATTATGCTGGGAACAACAAATTCCTCGCGGATATCTCAAAACAAAAATTTGGCATTTATTACTGGTGACGGTGGTAGCGTAACGCTTCAAGGTAACATTACTACAACTAATAATGGAACTGTAACTATTACCAACGGTGGCACCTTTACTATGGGAAACGGTGCCAATATGAACTTGGATGGAGCTTTTCTGCAAAATGGGTCAGGAACAGTTTCCACTTCCGGTAACATTACTACTAGCAACGACAATATTACATTTAATCGTGCTGTTACTCTCGCAGAAAATACTAAACTCGATACAGGTACAGGTGCAGGAAATATTGTTTTTAACAGCACGATAAATGGCGGGAAAAACTTAGAATTAGTTGCTGGGACGGGTAATATTAAGTTAGAGGGCAATACCCAAGTTGGCAGTTTTATTATTACCAGTGCCAAAGACGTAAACACAAAAGCTATTTTTGCAGACAGCTTAAACTTCAGCGGCAACGATATATCTGTTGGTAATATTGGCGGTACAGCAGGGGGTGTCAGCGGCGACACGATTCTGAATGCCAGCAATAAGCTCACCTTCACTGGCACTACCTATAATGCCAGTAAACAAACCTACACTGGAACAGCTTTTAATATAAGCAGTGGCGAAGCAACCACCTTTACTTCTAGTAACGATGCCATTAGCTTTGAATTAGGCACGATCCAACTTGCCAACGGCTCTGACTTAACTATCAACAGCGGCGGCGGCGCGATCGCTCTTACATCTGTGCGCGGTCACAGCGGCGAAAATCTCACCTTGAATGCAGGTACGGGTAGCGTCAGTATCGGTGCTATTGGCAACGATACTGAAATCAAAACTGTAAATATTAGCGGCGATAATGGCATTACCCTGAAAGGCAATATTACTACCTCGAATGTAGCTGGTAATAACGTCAATTTGAATGGCCCAACAACTCTAGAGACAGACCTTAGTATTACAACTAACAACGGTAATATTAACTTTAACGGCACTCTAGATGGTGCTTTTGATATGAACTTGGCAGCAGGGAATGCAGATATTACCTTTGATAGAAAAGTAGGCAACACTCGCTTAGGTAAGCTAACTGTTACCAGCGCCGGCAACGTCACTGCAAATGACTCTATAACCGCCGCTAGTATCAGTCAAAATGCAGGTACGGGTACTACTACCTTCAAGGGCGTACTTGATACAAATACGGCGGATGGCATCAGCCTAACCGGAAACGTTTTTAATCTGAATACAATTAATACTACTGGAAACGGCGGTGTTACTATAAACAACAGCGGTCAGTTAACCATTAGTCCTGCGGCCGGGTTTAGCTTGGATGGTGCATTCAGTCAAACTGGTACAGGTGCAGTTTCTACTGCTGCTGACATTACCACAACTAACGACAATATAAGCTTTAATAGTGGCGTTACTCTCACAGAAAATATTAAACTCGATACGGGTGTAGGTGCGGGAAATATCAGCTTTAATAGCAATCTTAATGGCGGAAAAAATTTAGAATTGGCAGCAGGCACGGGTGATATTAAGCTAGGTGGTGCGGCGCAAGTTGGAGAACTGACTTTTACAAGTGCTAATAATATAGAAACGCAAGCGATCGCATCCTCTAGCATCCGCCAAAATTCCGGCAGGGGGACTACTACTTTCAACGGCCCTCTAAATACTAATACCGCAGATGGCATCAACCTGACTGGTAATAATTTCACCTTTCAAGGCGCTATCAACACCGCTGGCAATGGTGGATTTACTATCAAAAATAGGGGTCAGTTAACAATTAATCCTGATGCCGACATGAACCTGGCGGGAGCATTTTTACAAAAAGGTTCTGGCACAGCTATTACTGCGGGAGACATTACTACCAGCAACGACGCTATTACCTTTAAAGGGCCAGTGCAACAGACAGAAAATATCGCACTTACGTCTGGAAGAGGTACGATTACTTTTAAGTCTAGCTGGGCAGCAGGTGACTACTCCCTAACTTTGACAGGAAATGAAATTAACTTCAAGGGAGGAGATAATACAGTTACGGGTAGCAATACTATAAGACTGCAACCTGCAACAAATGGGTTAGCGATCGCGATCACTGGATCTGAAGGCACTTCGGCGCTAGATATCTCCCAAACAGATATTAATGCTATGAATGGGTTTAATCCCATTATCATCGGTTCAGATAACAACAATGGCAATGTCACTGTTAAAACTGCTAATTTCAACGAACCAGTAAAAATTCAATCTCCCAATGGCACTATTGATGTCAACGGAAAGATTACAGGACAAGGAAATGCTTCCATTACCCTTAACGCTGCTACAACAAATCTACGGGCAGATATTAGCACTTCCGGGCAAGACATTATCCTCGGTCAATTGGGCAAAATTATCTGGCTTCATAACGATGTGGAACTGGCAAGCAATGGCGGTAATATTATCTTTGAATCGTCGGTCAGCGGCATCACTCCTGATGCCAGATTTGCCCAATTACTGACGCTTACTCCTGGGGTAAATGGTCAAGCTATCTTTAAAGGTGATGTCGGTAAACCATATGCCTTGAGAGGTTTGACTATTAATTCTGACGTCTTAATTATCGGCGGTGATAATGCCACCCTTTCAGGCAAAGATACCGATGTTTTCCAATCTGTAACTGTCAACGCTTTGCAAACAAAATTGTCAGGTACTGTTACCACCTCAAATGGCGATATCACATTTAACGGGAATGTCACTCTTACTGACGATACTTTCCTCAACACGGGTGCTTTCGGTGGAGGTAATATCGCATTCAACGGCACCCTAGATAGCGAGACAGGCGAATATAACGACTTGCGGATGGTTGCAGGTACCGGGAACATTTTATTTGCTAACACTGTAGGTGCTGGAACGGGTAGAGAGTTGGGTGCGATATTAATTGAAAATGCCACGGATGTAACTGCTAATTCAACAATTGCTGCCGCCAGCTTCGGGCAATTAAGTGGTAGTAGCACTACTAATTTAGTGGGGGATATAGCAACTACTGCGCCTGCTGGTGTGAATATCGTCGCTAATAATATCCAGCTAGGCAATATCAGCACCAATGGCGGCAAAGTTAATTTAAACGGGGATACACAAGTCCGTGCCAGTAATGTCACCTCAAAAGGTGGGGAAATTACCTTTAATAGCGACAAGGGATCTATTAATACCGGATCTTTAGACTCATCTTCTGCTGTTAAGGGTGGCGCGATCGCGCTTTCCAGCAACTCCGGAAGCGTACAAACTGGTAATATTACATCACGCTCTAAAACTGATGCTGGCCCAATTACGGTTATAGCGCGGGACAACATCGAGACTTTGGATCTAGACGCAACTTCTAAAGGTGCTGGTGGCGCAGTTTCTCTCACTAGCCAACAAGGATCTATACAAAGCGGCAATATCACCTCGAAAGACGCAGAAATCACCCTTGCAGCGCCAGAAAACATCGCCACAGGAAACATAGATTCATCTGGTGGCGCGATTTCGGCAAAAAGTCAAGATGGTGCCATTAAAACAGGAAATTTAACATCTTCTGGAAGAACCAGCGGCGGCGCAGTCACTGCAACCTCGTCGCGTAACCTTACCACTGGCAACATTGACTCGTCTTCCAAAAATGGCGCAGGCGGCGCAGTTACGCTGACAAGTCAACAGGGAACCATTACCAGCACCAATGTAACATCAACATCCTCTGGGAAAAGCAGTGGTTCTGTCACCGCATCAGCTCCCAACGGCATTGTAACCGCAAATATAGACACATCTTCTAGTGCTGGTACTGGGGGAGCGATCGCGCTAAACAGCGATATCGGTAACATACTTACCGGAGACTTAACATCAACAGGAGCAGCAGGCGGCGCTGTAATCGAAGTTGATACACTGGGCGTTATAAATACTGGGATTATAGACTCTAGTTCTAGCTTGGGCAATGGCGGTAATGTCACCATATCTAATCCCCTCAAAAAACTTGACAGGACTCCGATAAATGACATTCAAGTTGTTTCCATTAACGCCCAAGGTGGAAGCGCCGGAGTAGGAGGAATTGTCACCATTACCACCGACCATTTCTTCCGCGCTACAGGCACTTTCACAGATGCTAGAAACCCATTTCCTACCAGCATTTCCACTGCCGGAGGAATTTTAGATGGTTCAATTAATATTTTCCACGGCGGCGGCACAGCTTACACTGCCTTTGTTGTAGGTGATGCTACAGAAAATGGTACTGCGGGTGCTATTAGCAGCGGCATTGGATTGATTAACACGATTTTGCCATCAAAAGAGTTTACCTCTGCTTACCGCCAAGGCAATATTCAAATTATTCCCCGCCGCCCCGGACAAAACCTACTACCTTTATCCGGAGTCGCTACAATTGGTACATCTACCAATAATGCTACTGTTGAAATTGATAAAAACGTTGGCGAAATTGAGAGAAGCCTCACGTCAGAATTTGACCAATATTTAGGTAAAACTGGTACTACTGCAATTAGAAGTCCAGGGGAAGATAGAGAAATTTTAGGCAGAATTGAAACTAAAATTGGTGTCAAATCAAGTTTCATTTATGCCACCTTTGTTCCGGCGCGGGTATCAGAAAGCTCTAACATTCAATCAGAGAAAGATAACGACCAATTAGAACTGGTAGTAGTTACCTCTAAGGGTTCCATCGTCAAGCGAATTCCGGAAGCAACGCGGGCTAAGGTACTCGCACAAGTTAAAAAATTACGCAACGAAGTAACTATCAGGGACAATGCCGAACGTAATAGTAAGAGTTATTTACCTTTTTCCCAAAAACTTCATCAGTGGTTGATTGCACCTATACAACCCGAATTAGAAAAGCAAAACATTCAGAATCTGGCATTTATCATGGATAATGGCTTGCGAAGTCTTCCCGTCGCCGCCCTCCACGATGGTCAAAAATTTCTCGTAGAAAAATATAGTGTCGGTTTGATGCCTAGTTTCAGCTTAACTGATACGGGTTATGTGGACATTCGCAACGCCAAAGTCTTAGCAATGGGAGCATCAAAATTCACCGACCAAGATCCCTTACCTGCTGTACCCTTGGAGTTGGACATCATTACTAGGAAACTGTGGTCGGGTAAGTCTTTCCTCAACAAGGACTTCACCCTAGAGAATATCAAAGCACAGCGTCGCCAACAACAGTTCCAGATCGTCCACCTTGCTACTCATGGCGAATTTAAAGCAGGCGCACCAAGCAATTCCTACATTCAGATGGGAAACAGCAAGCTGAGTTTGGATCAACTACCCAATTTAGACTGGAAAAAACCAGCGGTGGAACTGTTGGTTCTGAGTGCTTGTCGGATGGCGGTGGGAGATGAAGACAAGGCAGAGTTAGGATTTGCTGGATTAGCAGTGCAAGCGGGAGTCAAGTCAGCGCTGGGTAGTCTGTGGTATGTGTCAGATGCGGGAACTTTGGGATTGATGACAGATTTCTATCAAGAGTTGAAAACAGCCCCAATTAAGGCGGAGGCGTTGCGGCGGGCGCAGGTAGCAATGCTGAAGGGAGAAGTGCGCTTGGAAGGGGGACAACTGCATACTGCTGCTGGTAATATCCCTCTTGGTTCGGAATTAGCAAAGCTGGAAGGGAAGAAGTTAGAACATCCCTATTTCTGGTCTGCTTTTACGATGATTGGTAATCCTTGGTAGAAAAGGAAAATAACTTTAAGCGTTAGTCGTAGCTTGGGTGCATCCCAGTTTTGCAAAAATACCTGGCGATTGAAAATCGCGGCTACACAAACAAAGCCTGCCTCCGCAGGCTGAATCAAGTCCGCGCGGGCGGACTTGGTTTGTGTAGCCCCAGACTTCCAGTCTGTGGGCGATTTGCTTTGCTTAAGAGCCTTTTGCTTTGTTTAAGAAGCTACCCGCTGGGGTGTTGCTGATACGGATGTTAAGCAGCAGTATGCCCCTAGTACAGATTCCTGTTCAACTTTTTGTAGCGGAATTTCTACAATAAATTCTGTTCCTTTGCCGGGTGTTGATACACACTTTAGTTGCCCGCCGTGGCGTTCAACTACAACCTGATAGCTAATAGACAAGCCTAAACCCGTGCCTTGTCCTACAGGTTTAGTGGTAAAGAAGGGGTCAAAGATTCGTTGTTGAATTGCTTCTGGAATGCCGGGGCCATTATCGGAAATCCGGATGATAACAGAGGAAGGAGCGATGTTGACAAGCGAAGGATTAATGAAATCAAATTCATTCTTTATACTTCCTTGTTCATTCTTCAAGGATGTGCTAATGGTAATCTTGCTGCGATCGCGATTTATTTCTTCAGGCGATCGCTTAGAATTATATTCTTCCAGGGCATCAATCGCATTACTGATTAGATTCATAAATACCTGGTTGAGTTGCCCTGCGTAGCAATCCACCTCTGGCAAGTCGCCGTATTCTTTAATAATTTGAATGGGGGGGCGGGAGCATTCTTCTTTTAAACGATGCTGCAAAATCAATATGGTATTGTCTATACCTTCGTGAATATCAACTGGTTTTTTCTGGGCTTGATCGTGGCGGGAGAAGTTTCTTAAACTTAGTACCAAATCGCGGATGCGGTCTGCTCCCATTTTCATAGAAGCTAATAGTTTTGGTAAATCTTCAATTAAGAAGTCTAATTCAATAGCATCAGCTTCTTCTTGAATTTCTTCTGGTGGTTTTGGCAGGTACTTTTGATAGAGTTTCAA
Organism: Trichocoleus sp. FACHB-6; assembly: GCF_014695815.1. Classification (NCBI taxonomy): domain Bacteria; kingdom Bacillati; phylum Cyanobacteriota; class Cyanophyceae; order Leptolyngbyales; family Trichocoleusaceae; genus Trichocoleus; species Trichocoleus sp. FACHB-6. The sequence continues at coordinate 6,042 of NZ_JACJOY010000071.1, read as the reverse complement.
TAGATTCAATAAATCTTTGGCGTACTGGCTGGCAGGTGCCAAATTTCCATAAATGAATGAAACTGGATTATTAATTTCATGGGCGACACCAGCGACTAATTGGCCCAAACTGGACATTTTTTCGCTCTGAATTAGTTGAGCTTGAGTTTGTTTCAGCTCATGCAAAGTTTGTTTTAGCTGGGTTGCTTGTTCTTTTAGCTGGGCTTCTGATTGGCGCAATGCAGCTTCAGCAGCTTTGCGTTCGACCAGTTCGGTTGACAACTGTTGAAATAGGGTTGATTGTCCAATTGCGATCGCTAGTTGCACGCTCAACTGTTTTAGCAACATCACTTCCGATTCTTGCCATTTCCGAGATTCGCTGCAATGATGAGCAATTAGTAATCCCCACAAGTGTTCCCCTTGCAAAATTGGAACTACCAAATTTGCTTTCACCTGAAACTTCGCCAGTAAATCAACATGACATTGCTGAATACCAGCTGTGTAAATATCTTCAATTGCGCGAACTCGGCCTTGTTGGTATGGTGAAACGCAATTTTTTGCAAAACAGGGATCTTTGATGTTGGTTCCCAAAATTGGCATCCAATCCTCACCGACAGATTCCACCGCTACAACCCCGTCCCCATCAGGCTCCAGACGGTAAATTAGCACTCTGTCTGTCCCTAGCAAAGTTCGCACTTCCTCGACAGTAGTGTTGAGGACTTCTTCTAGATTCAGAGAGGCGCGGATGCGTTTAGCGATCGCTCCTACCAATCTTTCTCGCAAAAATTGCTGTCGCGACGCTTCCTCGGCAAGTTTGCGCTCGGTGATATCCATCACCGTTCCCATCAGTCGCACCCCCTCACCCCTCTCATCGCGCCACACGGAACCCATACTCACAACCCAGCGCACCGTGTTTTCAGGGGTGATGATGCGATATTCCGAATTTAAGTTTCCTCCCTCCTTGACGACGCGAGCCATTTCCAACGCTACGCGGTAGCAATCATCAGGATGAACGCACTTGAGATAATCCTCATAGCTTTTAGCACGGGAACCGGAAGCAATCCCAAAAAGAGATTCCACTTCTGGAGAGCCGCTTACCTCCTCACTCCGCAGATCCCATTCCCAAACGCCCATTTTTGCCGCATTCAGAGTCAGTCGCAGTCTCGCCTCGCTTTCTCGCTCTCGCTCTTGAGCCTGCTTCCGCTCTGTAATATCCGTCTGAACTCCAATAAATTGAGTTATGCGCCCTTCATCGTCGCACACCGGAGAAATGGTCAGTTCATTCCAGAAAGGCGTTCCATCCTTCCGATAATTCTTCAGAACTACCACGCATCCTTCCCCTGTCCGCAAAGCTTGGCGAATTTGCTCAACAGCGGCTGGATCAGTATCTGGCCCTTGCAAAAATCGGCAGTTGCGTCCCAGCACTTCGGCGGCTGAATAGCCTGTTATTCGCTCAAAAGCAGGATTGCAATAGATTATCGGATTATGCGGTTGGATCGCATCACTGATCGTAATCCCGCAACTGGTTGCTGCCATCGCTCGGTCATACAGTCTCAGTGTCTCTTTGTCTCCTTGATGTCCTGTGAAGTCTTGAAACGCCCCAAACCTTGCTTGCTGGCTTGCCATCAGATTTTATAACCGAACGTTTACAGCATTTTTCCACGATAAATCATAATTAAAAAAAAATTAAATATATCTATAGGTAGATCAACAAATCTCCTATCGTCGAGTTTATATTTTTGCTAATAAAAATATCCTGATTCCTCAATTTATTATAAAACAAATTCCAGGAAAAGGCATTATTTGAGGCACTTTCTAAGAATCAGGAATTTTTTTTAAAAAAGTATAAATTTCCTTAAATAATTATAATATATATATATGAAGCTTTCATTAAGTTAAGAATGTTACCATCTGCAAAATGTATCCTTCTAGCTGGGCAGCACGATACGCGGCAGTATGTTGTGATAAAACACGGGTACGAGCGCGATCGTCTATAGCAATTATTTCATTCTCCGGTATTTCTTGGAGATATCGCAAAATATCATCACTTCTATCTGCAATCAGAATTTCTGTGCCAAACTCAAAGATTGTGTCGAGTCGAAAGAAGCGATCGCTAATAATCGGAGTTCCACACGCCGCCTCAAATAGCCGCACACTGGGAGAATAACCAGCCCGAATCATATCAGCTCTAGTAAAATTCAGCGTGAACCGCTGCGAATTATAAAACCAACGGTCTTGAGCAGGCGGCAGATGGTCAATGCGCTCAACATTATAAGTATATCTAGTTTGAATAGGCCAAGGTCAGAGATTGTGCCTCCAGAACTTGTTCCGAGTTTTTCACTCAAAAAGAGAAATTAAAGTAACTGGAGAATTTCTTTAGCGGCGCGATCGCATACTCCAACTTCCCCTAAAGAAAGACGCATCTCTTGATAGTCTGCCAAAATTTGCTCTCGGCGTTCGGAATTGAAAAGTATTTCTAAAGCAACATCCACAATATTTTCTGACGTAGCTTGTTCTTGCAGTAACTCCGGTACAATTGACCGCATCAGCACCAAATTGGGCGGCGACATAAAGGGAATAGAAAATTTGAACAGGCGGGCAATCAAGTAAGTTAATGCGCTGAGGCGATAAATAACTACCTGCGGAACATTTAATAGCGCAAGTTCTAAATTTACAGTCCCAGATTTAGTAATTGCCAAGTCAGCAGCAGCCAGCACTTGCTGCGTCTTTTCTGATACTAGAGTGGCGTTTAAATCATATTTCTGAATCGCCGCTTCTATTTTTTGCCGATAAGCTTCCAGCGACAAAGGAATCCAGAAATGAACTTGAGGTAACTTGTCCTGAATAGCTTTAGCAGCCTCAAAAATTACTGGCATCAAGTATTTTAATTCTTGAGGACGCGAGGCAGGAATTAACGCGATCGCTGTCTGTTCTGACCCAATTCCCAAAGCTTGTCGCGCCTCTTCTCTACTAGGTGCGGTAGCCATTCTATCTACTAGAGGATGCCCTACTAAAGCTACAGATGCACCTCTTTTTTGGAAATAAGTAGCTTCCCCCGGAAAAATTGCCAGTAAGCGATCGCTTATTTCGATAATTCGCTTCGTATCCTGGGGAAAAGGCGACCAAACCCACACCTGCGGCGAAATATAATACACTACTGGCACCGATGGCAACCGACGTTTGATATAGCTACCAAAGCTCAAATTTGACCCCATGTAGTCAATTAACACTACCAAATCCGGCGGATTAGCTTGCAGATATTGTTTCGCGCGACGCTGGACTTGTAAAATAGGCAACACAAAAGGCAGAGATTCCAAAAGCCCCATTGAACCAATGCCGCTGGTATTTGCCAGCATGGTAGCACCAGTAGCCGCCATGCGATCGCCTCCCAAGGCAACAATGTCTAACTTTATACCAGCAGCAGCAGCTTGCCGATAAAGTCCTTCAATCAGCAGCGCCCCCTGCAAATCCCCAGAAACTTCGCCAGTGCTAATAAATATACGCATTAATTTAGTAATTGCTAATTGAATGATTGCTAATTTATTACCATTAGCTATTAGCCATTAGCCATTAACCTTTTCCAGGAATTGGCCCTCGCCGTCCTTCAGATTGAGAAAGTTGCAAAAAGCTACGCAGGTGCTGTAAATGTTCGTTATCTGGAAGTAAATCCAGCTGTTCTAAAGCTTCAGTTAGGGGTAATCCTGAACGGTAGAGAATCCGGAAAGCTTTTTTTAAGTATCCCAACTCAGTCATGCTTAAACCTGCGCGTTTAATGCCAACCAAATTGAGACTTCGCACTCGTGACGGGCTTCCTTCTACCAACATATAAGGTGGTACATCCCGGTCAATGCGACTCATCCCACCAAGCATTGCCATTCGTCCGACGCGAACAAATTGATGAATACCTACAGCACCACCAATCACCGCCCGCGACTCAATATGGACGTGTCCAGCCATTGCTAAAGCATTGGAAATTATGACGCTATCTTCAATTACGCAATTATGAGCCACATGGACATAAGCCATTAACAAATTGCCATTGCCAATTACTGTGGCTTCACCTGCGCCAGTTGCCCGATTAATTGTGACATACTCCCGAATAGTGTTTCTGTCGCCAATTTTTACCCAACTGGCTGCACCTTGATACTTAAGGTCTTGGGGTTCTAAGCCAATTGCCGCCCCAGGAAAAATTTTATTTTGGGAGCCAATTTCTGTTAGCCCATCTAACACCACATGAGCGCCAATTACGGTGTCAGAGCCTACCTTTACTTGCTCTCCAATTACCGCATAAGCACCAACTTGGACACTAGGGTGTAGTTGGGCATCAGGGTGAATTACAGCAGTGGGATGAATTAGTGTTTTCATAAAAAGTAAAAAGAAAAAAGTAAAAAGAAAAAAGGAAAAGGTTCTTTCTTTTGCCTTTTACCTTTTTACTTTTGCTTTTGTTTTAGTCCACAAGGGAAAACATTAGCTCGCCTTCGGTAACTAATTGACCGTTAACTTCGGCACGAGCTTGCATCTTTCCAAAACGACGACGCTTGACACACAGCAGTTCCGCTGTCATCACTAGCTGGTCGCCCGGTACTACAGGACGACGGAAGCGGACTTTATCAATGCCTGCGAACATAAATAAGCCGCTTTCAATATCTGGTAGTTGGGTTAATACTATACCGCCTACTTGCGCCATTGCTTCCACAATTAGCACTCCCGGCATAATAGGGCGGCCTGGAAAATGTCCTTGAAAATGGGGTTCGTTGAAGCTGACGTTTTTTATGCCTACAGCCTTTTTTCCAGGTACGTAATCGATAATCCGATCCACTAAGGCAAAGGGATACCGATGAGGCAGCAGTTTGTGAATTTCTTCGAGTGTGAAGACGGTTTGATGAGCCGAGACGCGATCGCTATTTTCTACTTTCTCAGCATCTTCTTTATTCTCGGTCGCCGCCGTAGCAGATGTATCAGCGGTATTGGCATCAATCAGTGTGGACATGAGCAAATTTTGAATCGGGGCTAAGGGCAGTAGAGGAGTCAGTGTAAGCGCAATTACCTATCATCCCATAGGTATGTTTCACCAACCCAGCTGCGTTGTGAGTTAAATTGCATCTTCAGCCCTTAACATTCATTTTTTGGGCTAGCTGCTGGGCGAGTTGGATGTGTAGGTTATGGCTAGCTTTGTAAGCCAGGATATGCGCTACAGGAAAATCTCCCAGTAAACTTAAATCCCCTACTAAGTCTAAAAGTTTATGACGTGCTGGCTCATTTGAAAATCTCAAAGGAGGATTAATCCAACCTTGAGAACCGCAAACCAGCGCATTTTCTAGACTTCCGCCTTTTATTAAACCTGCGGTTTGCAGTTGCTCAATTTGGTGAGCGAGTCCAAAAGTGCGGGCGGGCGCGATCGCTTGGGCAAAACTTTCCTGCCCTGGACACCAGCTGTGCCACTGATTGCCAATCGCTGCTAAATCAAAATCAATCCCGTAGGAAAATCGGGTTAAGGGTGCTGGCAGTGCTGCAACAAAGGCATCGCCATCATACACCCAAACAGGTTCTTGAAGGATAAAGGAGGAATCTGGACTTGATCCAAATGGAACAACTCCCACTTGGCTAATCGCTTTCACCCACTCCAGCGCCGATCCATCCAACAGCGGTACTTCCGGGCCATCAATCTCAATTCGAGCATTATCAACACCGCTACCAGCTAAAGCACACAGCAGGTGTTCCACTGTCCGGACACGGGCTGAACCCTCACCCAGTTCCGTTGACAGAGTGGTAGAGACTACCGCCTTCACCCGTGCGGGAATTTGCGGGGAATCTGGGAGATCCACCCGTACAAAGTAGCGCCCCTCTCCCGCCTCTGCTGGTAGCACCCGGACATGAGTCACGACACCGCTGTGTAGACCGATACCAGACAGTTCAAAAGATGCCCCTAGCGTTTGTTGCTTGTCCGTTGTCATCTCAGCCCCCAGGAGACCCACACCATATCTGTACTCAGATTGGTGTTGGGAGGAATGGGGGTGAATTGCGAAACGTCCCCTAAGTGAATTTTTGCGTTAGCAAAAACCG
>NZ_JACJOY010000070.1:0-5140 GCF_014695815.1 Trichocoleus sp. FACHB-6 | reverse complement strand
AGAACGGGGAAGCGAACCTTAGCCAATGCCACAACCAAAATCAACCTTTGCTTCATCAGGTTAATGATTAAGAGGCTTTCAGCCACTTCTTAAGATGTCAAATGGGTTCTATACGGCAGACAGTGAATTCGGATAAGAGCCAATCTTGAGCTATATGAAAGTAAGTTCGATATTCGCGCCAATATTGTAGGCAAATTAGAACTTGGTCTTCCCAAGCCACCTTTTGAGGACAGCCTCGTGTTTTTTTGAGACTAGCAGCATCTCGCAACACCTTGACCATCTCATCAAATGTACGTCATTGCACCCCAACTAAGCGCTTGAACTCTCGATTCGATAACTTCTTTGTTTGCTCGTATCGCATGGGTAGATGCAGTCAAAGTACAAAATTTCTTACTTTACCATAAAATAATTTTGCAAGAGGTTTAATGTACACCAAGCTTGACCCGACTATTAATCCACTACTCTAGTTTTTATAAGTGGAGATTGATGAATGAACTCAACGTTACAGTCATTTACTCCCTCAAAACCAGTTTGGCGGCATCTGTAGCAGGTTAAGAGAATTGCCTGATATATCACGCATCACTGTGGTGGGGAGAGGGGAGCATTGCTCCCCTCTCCCCACCACATGATTATTCTTATTAAGAACATTTGGAGTATTCTCGCTAGCTGACAAAAACGTTTTATATGTATCTTTTCTTTGTCAAAGAGGGTTGGGCGGTAGGGTTCATCTCTCTCTTTCTTTAATTGGAGACTTATCGCACTCACCCTTATTGCTATTCCTTCTCTCAAAAATTAATAAAAATCATCCGATAGAGAGATACCTTAAAAGAAATATTTATTACATTTCATACCAATAGTATTTTGTTGGGCGATCACATCATAAGCATGCAAGAACTCTTGAAATCTCAAGAGGAAAGGCTATATGGTCTCACATTTAATAGTGAAGTAAACTCTTTTACTCTTTCTCCACCGCTCGGCATAATTGAGTAGGGCGCACCAAAACTTTCTATGACTTCACAGAGGGTACGCTGCCCTTTTTAAGACTACTATTTCCATTAGCGATAACTCCGATCGGATTTAACTTATTCAGCAGGGCTGTAGCTTCGGTGAGTGCGGTTTTGGTCACCCAGCCAAGGCGTGTCACCAACACTACTCCCCGGCAACAGGATGCAGCCAACAGAGCATCCACTATTCCTAAAACGGGAGGAGCTTCTAGCAAAACTAAATCATAACTCTGCTCAAATGCTGTCATTAATTTTTTCATTTGAGGAGAACTCAACAGACTAACAGGATCTGTGGGTATTGGTCCAGAAGTCAAAATATCAATATGTAAATCTAACCCTGGAATATCACTATGTACTGGCACTGTTACTGGCACTGTAGCGTTACTTTCCAGCAGGGTTGAAAGCCCATACTTATTAGGGAGATCAAGCAGTTGGTGCAGCATCGGCTGTCGGAAATCAGCATCAATTAACAGTACTCGTTGATGTAGACGGGCAGCACTAATCGCTAAAGCTAATGCTATCGTTGATTTTCCCTCGCCATCCACTGCTGAGGTAATCATTAGAGGGCTGGAGGTCGAAGCAGACTTCTGAAGTTGAATATTTTTATAAATCAGGTCAAGCGCTTCCCAAGCTGGTGGAGTATAGACTACTTCAATTGTCCAAGGTGTTGTACCTTCCCGTTCGCCAGACGGTAGCTTGATGAGGGGTTTGCTTGGACAAGCCATGGAAACTTGCGACTTAGCAAACGGTAGCCCAAATGGTAGCTTAATGACTGGTTTGTTCTTGTTAAGCTGCGGTAGCGATAGAGTCATTCCTAATAGAGGCAAGGAAACCTGCTTCTTCAAATCGTCAGAGCTATGAATAGAACCGTCCAGCATGTCGCGAACAAAAGCTGCTGCACCACCCAAGAACAATCCAACTACGACACCCAGCAAAATGTTCTGCTGTGTTTTAGGACCGGTTTTCAAACCAAGTTGGGGTGCCTCGACAACTTGCCAATCAAATCCGCCTCGGGCAATTTCCAGGCTTAGTGCTTGTCTTGCCGTTTCTAGCTGTTGAAGCGTTTCACGCTTCAGTTGTAATTCGGGTTGTAGGCGGTTATATCTAGCTAACAGATTAGGAAACCGATCAAGTTCCGCACGGAGCTGCTGCTCTTTTTTTGCAAGTGTTTGGTCGCGTCCTGCCAGACCTTGTAGATTTGCCTGGATCTCACCAAGCTTACTACTGATGTTTAAGTCAGTGTCACCGAATTGTCCTTCTTTCAAAAGGCTTTCTCCCATACCGTTAAGTTGAGAAGAATTTTTGCCTACAGCACGTTGTGCCTCTGCTTGCAACAGACTTAACTGCTCATTGCGCTGCAAGAGTAGCTTTTGAAGAACTGGGTTTTCGTCAGTAAAGCGCACGCGCTGCTGGGCAATTGCAAGGTCTGTTTTTTGGATTTCATTGAGCAACGTTTGGTAGCGAGATGACTGACTTAGACGCGCAGACATGGGCGCTTCCTGCGGAGAACTAACAAGCTGCTGCTGTAAAGAGTTGTATTGAGCCTGAAGCTCTGTTCTCTGAGCCTGACTTCTCCATCGCTCCTGCTGAATATTGTTGATCGCATCAGTCAGGGCTTTTGCTTGTGCATCCGGCTCGATCAGGTTCTGACTTGTGCGAAATTGTTCTAAGGCTACCTCAGCCTTAGCAACACTCTCACCAACCTTGGGTAACTGTTCATCAATGAAAGCCAGTCCTCTAGTTAAACGGAGTTTTTGCTGTTCTCGGTTGTAATTTAGATAAACCTGTTGCAATGCCTGAAGGACTTTTTGGGTTTTAATCGGATTAGAATCTGTATAGGCTGCTTCAAAAATCTTAGGCGGACTTTTAGAGTCTTTACTCTCATCCTCCAGATAAGTTACAAATAAAGATTTTTTAATTTTATCTACACTAATATCCGGGTAGTCAGACCGAAGTAACTCTATCGCCTTTTGGATAACCTGAGAACTCCGCATTAAGTTCAGCTGAGTAGCAGCGTCTACCTCAATATTAGAATCAGCATACTGCTTGTCTCCACCTTGTTCTTTTTTGCCTTGATAGTTAGGTTCTACTAGCAGTTGCATTGAGCTTACATAGGTAGGCTTTTCCTTCAAAACTTTAACAGTGGCAATAGTCAAAACAATACAAAAAATCCCCACTAACCAAAAGCGCCGACGTATTAAAACGGCAAGCAGTTGCCCATAACCTTCCTCTGTTTCAGCAACTGGATTGAAATTGCTTTCAGTCACTTCTACCATACCTCAGCCAGAAATTTCTTACGCTAAACATAGCTTAGGGCTGATTGGAACGGCAAACTTCCTCAATCACCCGATCTACTTTTTTAAAGAAAACTTCTTCAGAAAAGTTACTAATTGCATGCTCTCTGATTTGTTTGTAGTTCCATGCAATTTTATTCGACTCAACTAATGCTCTGTGAATTGCTTCAGGTGTCTGCCGTTCAAAAAAGACCCCAGTCTTTCCTGGGATTTGAGTATCTAATACACCACCCTTACCATAGGCAATTACCGGAGTTCCACTTGCATTCGCTTCCACCGGAACTAAACCATAATCTTCCAACGCGACAACAATAACACCGCGAGCTTTGGACAGTAACTGGCTACGTTTTGTATCGCTTACATGACCTAAAAACTTAATATTTTTCAAAGCTCTAGACTCAAGACGCTCTCGCTCTGGCCCATCACCGGATATCAATAACGGCCATCCCAGCCAATTGAAAGCTTCAACAACCACATCAATACGCTTATAGCTGAGCAGACGAGCTGAGGCAAAATAGAAGTCATCCTTATTGTCTGAAAAAATAAATTTACTAGTATCAATTGGATAGTTAATAACAACGGACGGCTTCCCGTAAAATTGCTGGATACGACGACCGACAGTGCTGGAATTAGCAATGTAAAAGTCAGGTTCCTGAGCCGAATCTAAATCTGCTTTTCTCATCATCTGAAAAATTGGATTTAGAAAAGCAGAAAGCTTTCGATAGGCAGCATACTCTCGAAGATAGGTTGTGGTATCCCACAAAAAACGAGGCACATTGTGACAAAAGCAAATGTGTATTGCTCCCGGTCTTTTTTGCACGGCTTTAGCAAAGCCCGTGGTACTGCTGATAATCAGATCGTAGTCTTGCAGATCCAAGGCTCGAAAAGCTGGAAAATAGAAGGGAGCCATTAGCCTAAAATACTTAGTGGCCCCTGGAATCTTCTGAAGTACAGTTGTACGAACCTGGCGTTCGCCCAGATCAATCGTTAGTTTAGGCTCATACAGAGACGTAAAAATATCAGAATTGGGATAGCGTTTACACAGCAATTCAAATACGCGCTCTGCCCCACCAGGCTGTGTTAAGTAATCATGGACGAGAGCAATTCTCATGCTAATGCGAATAAAGATGAAATTATGTTATTCCTATGATTAGTGCGATTTGGTTCTTACAAGCACATAGTTAGTAATTTTCAGAGGGGTATGTACCAATCCGTGAAAAATTCTGTCATTTCTCCCTAATCTCTTGTTTTATTGGGATAATTTCGGTTTCGCCTCTATCTCTAGAGAGTAATAGAGGAATTTTGGTTGCCAAGCCACAAAGCTAGGGTATTCTAATATTAACATAAGTTGGGTTGGTGCCCGCGTGTGACAGTTGCAAAAGTCCTGAAGGCGATAGTTCACGGGAACTGGCTTGCCTTCTGGGTCGGTGTAGTACGCGGTAATTAAGTTAATTCCCTTGATAACACTGTGGCTCTTCCCTGACCAATAGTAGTTGATTAACTTTGCAAACTCGTGGTCCCTATACGGCTTTTCAATTACCGTATCATCTCCACTAAGCGTGCCATCTATCAAATTAATGTCTGGGAGAGAGTTCATCAACTAAATCTTTTGGTTCATCTGCCTCCCCTAGCAGGAAGCAGTTGACGCTGTCATGAGACAAGCCTTCAATACCAGGGTAAGCGTATCTAATTTTGTGCTGATAAGTACAGACTATTTTGGTGAAGTATAAGAGGATGTCTGAGAAGTGTACTAAGCTAAGCGTCGTAACATCAAACGAATGTTTGCGATATAGATAAAAGCTTCCGACGTCTGCGGCAAAATTTCATAATCCTTAGAGAGTC
>NZ_JACJOY010000007.1:0-38041 GCF_014695815.1 Trichocoleus sp. FACHB-6 | reverse complement strand
TTTGGCGACAAAGTTTCGCCATTTGGCGACAAAGTTTCGCCATTTGGCGACAAAGTTTCGCCATTTGGCGACAAAGTTTCGCCATTTGGCGACAAAGTTTCGCCATTTGGCGAAAGTTCTTGCCCTGACTGCATTTCAACCACATTAGAGGACGGAATCCACAGATCCAGTCCAGCGATCGCTTCCCAGTCAAGCCGGCCTTTAACCTTGAGCTTGGACAACGCTTTATAAAAAGTTGCGCGATTAATTCCAATCTCGGCAGAGAAGCTATCAATATCCTTAACTCTGAGCTTTTGCCCAGGCTTCCGAAAAATCCCAACCGTGTAATAAACAAGCCCAGTAGCGGTAATAATACCGTCCTTGTAATCTTGCTTAACCTTCTCTAGTGAGAGGCGATAATGCTGAGCTTCATTGGGCTTCATGATTGACTCAGCTCCAAATTAGCTTTCCACTCAATAAAAATATTGCAATCAATATCACTAATGTTGTACTTAGTGATTGCATCCTTTAAACTGAGGCAGTGTTGTTTCGCCATGTTTGCTAACTTTCTAGGTGAAAAGAACCTCGTGCTAAACTTAAATCGATACATCTATAAATCGATTCAATTAGCCTATCGATGGATATAATATAGTATCAATCCATCTATGAGTGTATTATATTTATGAAACTTAACAATTCCCCGCCCTCTCCAATGTCAGCTCTTTTCGACCAAACCTTGAGACATTGGGGGATTACTGGTAAAGAGCTTTCTAACAAATCTGGTGTTTCAGAGAATCACATTTCTGAATTTCGGCGCGGGAAAGGAGACATAACCACTAACGTTCTGTGGAAATTGCTTCAAGCTATGGAGCAAATTGCCCCCGGATCTGGCAATCATTTTTTTTATCTTATTCTTGGGCAAAAGATGGAGCATCCGAGCGTAGGAGAGCGCTTGGAGCAGTTAATAGAAGCTGCCGACGATGAAGAGACAGAAAGAGCAATGCTGGCAATTGCCCGAAAATGGAAAGGGAGCAGAAGCGTCCAGGCGCTAACTGTGTAACTCCTCCATTTCTGGGTGTATTCAAATGCTTGATATCAATGGCCAACATTACCCATCTGAGGTAAGGGTTTTGAGCCTCGACGACGTTAAATCACTTTTTGATTCTCTGCCCCTTCCAGAAAAGGAGAAGTTTTTAGGGGAGACTTTATCCGATTTACCTGCTGAGTCACAGATGAAAATTCTCGGTAAGCAGATGGGTGAATCTGGCTTAGTTGTTGTAATGGGAGGGTCAAATTGCTGTGTGAATACAGACCTTTGTATTCAAATTCAAAATGCACCCAATCTAGATGTAGAGGGAATTATAGAGGCCGTAATTGCACGGCGACAGCGCGATCGCTCTGCAAAGGGTTGAGCGATCGCATCCAGTTCTGGGGAATTAACTAGCAGTAATCAAATAAGCTGTTAAAAAAGATATTGCAACAGCCAAAATTGCCATTCCTAAAGATGCTGGCAGTTCTGGGGAATGAAAAGCTGTTTCATTGATGAATACAATCTTTATCCCCATCGCCCGGAAATCCTCTGCTACCTTCCGAGCAGCTTCATAGTCATAGGGGTCAGATGGTGCAAGACCAACCACAACACGGCGCTTAGGGATTATCCACAGTAGTTTAGGGCCGTAGTGATTGTACAGCTCTGTTTGAGCCACGGCGTGAAAGATATTCTCGCGGGTAAGCCACTTTTTCACCTCGTAGTTGCACAGCCACGTTGCCAAGTCAATGCGCCTGGTAGCTGTCGGTGTCTTTATCCTCACTTCGTCCGGCGCTGCCAGCAGTCCAAATCGCCGCAGCCGCTTTTGTATGAGCAGTTGCAAATCCCTCTCGCACCAGTCATCGGGAAGGTAGCGATCGCAAAATTCATCACTGTTCATCTGTTCCTCTCCTGTTCCAAGTTCTAGGGGTAATGCCTGCATCCTTGAGAATGGTGTGCAGCCGAGAACGGGCGGACTGGAAGCCGTCGCCGTCGCCAGACTTGTATCCCCAAACTCTGAGAATGATGTGCTTCTGGTTTCTCACAGGTGGGTCGTGGTAGATCCACAAGAAACCGACCCAATCACGTTCTATTTGCCTGATAGCGCCGTAGGGGGGAAGCTTCGCAGAAGGTTCTACGAATCTCTCAAGCCTTTCATCGAACTCCGTGGAAACTTCCTGTAACCTTTGCGGTGGTTGTATTTCGGGTGAAGCTTCGTTTCTAACTAGCCGAAGGTTCGGGGGAGCTTCGCCAGGGTGTCTATCGAAGGGTGCCACCGCTGGAAGTCGAACCATCTCCTGCGGCTTGAGCCAAACTTGAACCGCGCCGCGCAGCGTTACAAACTTGGGAGCTTCTGCCAAATCCATTTCAATGTGGAGATGGTTGGCCCATTTCTCAATAGCTTTCTGTCCGCCGTCTGTAGGCTTCAAGCGGACAACAACGAAGCCCTCCTGGTCTACTGCTGCACCCTTAAACTCGCAGACTACCCGCTTGCGGAGCAACAACTCCATGCAGCGACGGGCGATGACAACCTCAAAGCTGCTACCTTCTGGCAGTGCTGGGGCTTCGTATTGGGCGAGGAGCGATCGCAGTTCATCCAGTTCTGAATCCAGCAGCTCAATCTTTGATTCATACTGCTGGATAATGTCAGCCTGTTCTTTCAAGAAGCTTTGCTTGTCCTGCTCTAGTTCCTCGTTAGCAGCTGCAATATTCTCCTCAAGCTTCTGCTGTTCTACCTCGGTTAGTTTCTCTATCTCCTGCTGTTGTTCCAGTAGTTCAGCTTCTCGTTGCTGCCACTGTTCCTGATATTCAGTAGTCAGTTTTTCTAAGTTCTGCTGATGCTCTTGTTGATTAAGTTCTAAATCCGCTTCAGCATCAGCAATTTGTTTTAATAAAAGCTCTATTTTCTCGGTTAAGTTAGCTTGTTGATTATCAAGCTCTTGTAATTTTTTTAAAGAATTATCTTGTATACAATAGCCAACTCCAAATAAAGCCCCTGCTACCTGGAAAGCTACTGGCTTATTAGTGACACCAGACAAGATGGTGCAAGCAATACAGCCACCAGCGGCAAGGTATAGCAGGGGATTACTCATGATTCAAACTTTTGAATTAATTTGATAACTCCGTACCAAACTACAAAAATACTCGTTAAAAAAACCACAAATATTAATGCAGCTTGAGGATTTCGTGACCAAAGGAATAGGAAAGACCTAATTAATAAAGAAGCGCTACAGAACCCTGTAGCGCCGACAACTAAAAGGTAAAGCTTCATGCTTTCTGCTTAGCTTTCTCCTTGGTTGATTCCGTAGAAGCAAACTCTACAGCCTGCCCAACACCTCCAGCGAGAATCTTCTGTTGAGCCTTCTGAAGGTATTGAGAGTCACCAGTCACAGCGTAAGCTTTAGTCGCCAAGTTCTTAATAATCCTCTGTTTGTTGAGGATTCCAGTAGCCTGAGTTTCTTTCAGGTTATCTTCAGCGATCCCTTTCTTTTCGTTATCATTTTGAAGTTTGATTTCTTCAGTTTCAAGCTTTACTTGTTGACGGTCGCGTTTAACTTCCTGAGTATCAGCCCAGAGCTTAGTCCGCTCAGTTTTAGCCTTCTCCCCTCTCAAAATGTGTCCGCGTTGTTGCCGTTTCTCAGCCTCTAAGCTGAATTTAAAAGTCAGCTCATCTGGCAGTTCAGCAGACTGCTTATCTTTGGGTTTATTACTTGTTGTTGCCATTATCAATCTCCTTTTTAACTCGTTCAGCAACCTTATCGAAATCCTTTTCAGATTCAATTACTACTGGCTCAATGCCAAGGCTACGCCAATAATCAACAGACATTAAATCTTCTGATTTAGCATCATCGGATTCGTTCGATTTCCTCTTTGTCATTAGGAACTCCTTTGAAAACTTGCTCAGCCCAACTATTCACCCAGCTACCAATCAAAGAAAAAACTATTATTTTGGCGATGATGACAGCCGAAACAATTAGGGCTACTACTATCTGATGAGCAGATGCCCACTTTAAGAGGCGCGGCGAGAGCGTGATCGCGGGTCTATGTTCTTTCCCACGTTTTGCACTGCACCAGTAATGTTTTCACTGATGCGCTCGTTCATTCGCTTAACGATTGGAACCGAAAGCGCGTCACCAAGAACTGTGCCAACTTGCTCTAAATACTCAGCCTGGATATCTAAGAAAGTGCCAAGTGAATCTATTTTTTCAAGGCTCAGTTCATGAGCCTCAACAACTTCAGACTCAACAACTTCAGCCGGAACAGTAGCTAAAGGAGCATCAACCCGCTTCTCTGGGAATCGGTTGTACTGCTGCCAGATACGTTGCTGATATTCTTTGATTCCAATCCGGTTGTCATTAGGAATCATTAGCGGCTTCTGGCTGTCATCCCGAAGAATAATGCCGTCTGCTGAGCGCAGAGGGACTTTGGGGCTGATAGCAGCCTGGAGGTTAAAAAATTCCTCTTTAGCCCAAGCTGTGAATCTCTCCCCATCCTTTAAATCAGCTGTGCGCCACCAAAAAGTCTCCTCAAGCTTGGGCAGCCAGTTCTGGCTAAGGTTGCGATCGCTCGTTCCGAGTTCACGGGCGAGGTCAAGAGCGGTGTATGTAAGCGTTGGTTGAGATGCAGTTTGTGTTTTCGGCATAAATCTGCGGTTCATTCATAAACTTGAACCCATTAAAAAACCCGCCTGCCAGCGGGTCAAGTTTTTTTTGTACTTTGTACAAACTATTTTTTCTTCATCTCTCGATATATCTGCCGCAGCTCTTGAAAATCTGGCGGCTCGATCTGCTCCATCTGCCAAACGAAGTGAGCAATCGAAAACCTAAGCCTATGAGCCTCTGTGGGGCTGCGGCGAGTCTCCGATTCCATGAACCAACGATTGCAAACATGAATTGAGCATCTAGCGACCCTAGCCAGTTGCTCTCTTGATAATTCAGGGTATAGAGCCAGGAAATCGTCCAGCTCCATGAGGTTTTCGTAAAAACTATGTAACGCCTTCCAGTCTCGCTTGTTAGGGTTACGCATTGCAATAAACTTTTGTACTATTGGTTTGTACACTGTACAAAGTGTACAACAAAGGCTATCCGTAGGGAAAACTAAACACAGATACCTAAGCCAAACTATGAACACCCAACGACCACCACAACGAGAGTTAATAATTGACTGCCTGTCTAACCGTCTCTGGGAAACTAGCCCGGAAATCATCGCCCAGGTGCTGCGGCAGCTGCCAGATGATGCACTCAACAATCTTGCTAGAGCAACCGTACAAACAATTGAACCTCTCCAAGTACCAGCAATTTCTGAAAATCTGCTCTACCCCCTAGAAACACCTCAAATTTTTGAGGTGCGATCGCTATGAGTTCTGAGGAGTTGAAACTAAGCAAGCGAGATGAACTACTGCTAATCCTGAATGCACTGGTCACGCTAGATGATCGGCTACCCGGCAGCAGGAATCGAATAAATTTCAGCGGCTCCCTACTCAGTAGTGATCACACAGCTTATCTAGATGAACAGTGTGAGTACATATTTGAGTGGTCTGACGCTCAATTAATAGAATTTGCTTACTTGAAGTTACAAAAACTGAAAAAGCACTATGAACAAGCCTGACTTTCAATCTATGAGCGACCTAGAGCTATTGGCTCACCTCGCGTACCGATACCCAGAAGCCAACGAGGAAGGCAAAAAGTTAATAGAGAATGCAGTTAACCCAAAGCTCTTTAAGCTAATAACCCACCCTGATGTTCAAAGAGCTGTAGTAGAGGCGCGATCGCTATGAATGGCAGTTCTGGGCATAAAGGTAGCGAAGCTGTAACGAAGTGCCACGTAACGCCTAAAATCATCTTTTGCAGAAGAAGCGGGGGCGGATTTGGCGCTAGAAGAGAGCTAATTATTCCTCTGCTGTCCTCTTCTAAAATCCCACGGCATAACAGCTTTGGATTGATTCCAAAATCCTAGTTTCTTCTGCTTGGCTTGAGCCTCAGCCCGAAGGTACTGATTTTGAGTAGCAGCGCAACCGCTTAAGTAATGTCGGTAGACAACTGCCTGCCCCTCCTGAACCATCCGCAGATTGACAGACTGATTCCCTAGGAACAACTCAGCGACCGTGCGCCCGTAGCGGTCGCGCTCAATCTCTCTGACAAGCACGGCTTTACCAGGAGGGAGAAGTTGTTTGAGTTTCGCCGCTGATTGCTGACCCCAAGGGCGTTGTCCTGTTTCGGGGGCATCAATGCAGCCCATCCGAATCGTGATAACTTTCCCCTGGCTGTTGACTCGGAGCGTATCGCCATCGCCAATACTAACCACTGTGGCTGTGGTTTTTGCAATGCCTGGGTTTCCGGATAAAAGGAGAGCTAGGGCTGCGGTAACTGCAATTGCGGTTTTATTCACTACTTACAAGTTCGTAATTTAGGACAATCCTAGTATTCCCGGAAGGTAAAGCCGAGATACGCGCTGTCCGAGGACACGATGTAAAGTTATATAACAATCATTGCTTCTGCGAACGTTCGACCACAACGCCAGTAGGAAACAGTTACTACACAACAGTAGGGCGACTGGTGCCGATTACCACGGTAATGCTGGAGGTTCCGGGCGTGGTCAGACAACAGTTGTAGTGGTGGTTTGGTAGAAGCAAGCAGAGCGATCGCTATCATGCTTCGGTGAGATGGCACTTGAGGCAAACAGAACGAAGATATTAATAACTGAAAATAATTAAAGCAGGGGTGCAACTCATTGGGTTGCAGCTCATTTTTTTGCGATTGAACTGATAAAATCAAGATACAAATGTGGCTTAAGTACGGCGTTGATATCAAAGATAATGTATTGGTTTCTATTGAAGATGTTAGTAGCGGTAAAACTAATCTCAGATGTCTTTACTGCGGTAGTAGATTAACTGCTAAAAAGGGCAAAGTCAACCAACATCATTTCGCTCACACTGAAGAAACTTGCCGCCCGGTAGCTGCCAAAACAGTTCCCGATTTACCTTTATACGATGCCTTCAATATTCAACTGTCAGGCAAAGAATTAGAGGAATTGAAGGTATTTTGGAAAGAATACGGCAGACATGGTTATTCTATTCCTACCGTACCTTTTAAATTCGTACTTTCTAAATTATTGGTGTGGAATAATGACTCTCAAGCATATGAGTTTACCAATTTAGGTAAAATCCCAGTTTGTGCCTTGCCATTAGAGTTGTTTAATCAGGTTCAGGAACCTCTAATCTTAGATAAGCTGGATTCATTAGAACAAGCAGCAACCCGTGCGAAACTAACCAACTCCTCATCGCTACCAGAACGACTAGCAGATTTAAAAATGTACTGCGCCCAAATCCAGCGGATACTTCAATTTAGTTTGTATTTTCTGGAGATTAAAGCCGATGGGAAACTGCTACACAAAATTGGCGTAACTCGTCGCTCAATAGATGAACGAGTTCTGGAAGTACAACGTGATTTAAAATTACATTACAAAGATGTGTTTATCAATGTACTAGGTACTTGGTTGCACCGAGGTAATGTGGAGCGTTACTTTAAGTATCGTTATCAGGAATTTAATTATCCGATTGGCAAACTAACCGAATATTTCAGATTTGATGATATCAATTCAGTTTTAAAAGACTTGAATCAGATGGCTCCCAAAATACTCACCCAGGCAGAAATTGATATTCTTCAAGACAAACTGCCCAAGGTGAAACAAATTCAGTAGTTGCAGGAAGCGATCGCATCTGACCACCATCAAGAAGCGAATTGCAAGAGGAACTGTAAGGTGCGATCGCATTAGCTGTGAAATTTCCCTAGAACTCGATGCTGCGGGGAATTTTCAGTAAATCTACTGAACCCAATGAAATCCCGGTAAGGCTAGGGTGTGACAGACGATATATCGTTTGCTACACCCTGTAGCAAGTATTGCAACTCAAAAAACGAATGGCTATTAAAAAGCTTTCGATTATTAATCAACCAGAAATCGGCAAGCTTATTCGTGAACTCCGAATTGAGATGGAGTTGACCCAAGAGCAGTTCGCTGCTCTTTTAGGAGTAGTCTATCCCACGGTTAACCGCTGGGAAAACGGACGCTCTCAGCCTTCGCCATTAGCATTACAGCAAATCCAAAGGATGCTTCAAGAATTAGGTGAGCGGGGGAACGAGTTGCTACAGCAGTATGCGGCAGAGAATTAATGCCCTGGTATTAGTTCTAGGAGATTTTTGTGTGAAGTGCGATCGCATTTCTCAGCATTTCAAATGACAGTGTGTATTCACCCAAAAAGAGAAGGTTATGGAATTTCACCCCTATGAGGCTTTTGACAATAACAAAGCTCAAAGAAAAGCTTGGGCTTGGATAAAGCAAGCATTTAAAGACGATCCAGGGGTGGCGTATTATCGCTACCCCATTTTTTATCCCAGTGGAAAACTTAACCGAGAACCTGACATCCTCATCCTGCATCGAGAGCTAGGCTTATGGGTGATTGAGTGCAAAGGGTGCTATATCCACAACATCGCTAGTATTCAAGGTCACGAGTGGAAGATGAATAATTGGCACTCGGAAATTGAAACACCAGTAGCACAAGCCGAAGACCAGATGTTTGCGATAAAAAATAAGTTTACTGCATCAAATCGAACTCATGGCTTGGTATCTTTTAACTTTCGAGTTGTACTTCCCTTGGTTAGCCATAATGAATGGCAATCCAAAGGATTTCATGACTTCCCATCTACCCAAGGAGTTGTACTATTTGCTGAGGATTTAACACCAAAAGCTTTCAAAGAGAAGATGATTGAGGGAAGTAAGGAAAATCCCCAGCGGATGATGACTGATGAGAATTGGAAACTTGTAAAAGACGTATTAGGCGGTACTTTACCTATTGATTACCCACCACATCCAGAGCCACCACATCCAGATCCTTATAATCCCATCAGAGTCATTCGTGCTATGGAATCTGAGCTAAAGAAATTAGATCAGCACCAGCAAAAGGTTGCATTTGAAATTCCTCCTGGGCCTCAGCGAATTCGTGGTTTAGCAGGTACGGGTAAAACAGTTTTATTTGCCAAGCGCATTGCTAAGATGCACGCGAGGAATCCAGAGTGGAAACTAGCTTTTGTGTTTTTCACTCAATCACTCTATGTTCAAATTACCAAGCTTATCGGTTTGTATTACCATGAAATGACGGGGGAAGAACCAAACTGGATGAATGTAAAAGTCTTACACGCTTGGGGAGCGAAAGGTAAAGAAGGTTTTTATCGGACTTTAGCGTTGAAATGTGGGAAGAAACCCAAAAGTGTTAATGATGTAAAAGATGAAATTGGTTCTGTTTCTCCAGGGACAGCTTTTGAATATATCTGCAACTGTCTAGAAGAAGAAGTTCCTAAACTGCCAGTTCTCTATGATGCAATTCTCATTGATGAAGGTCAGGATTTACCTTCATCATTCTATCGTTTAGCTAGAGGAACACTTTCCGAGCCAAAACGCCTTTACTGGGCATACGATGAAGCGCAAGGGATTGGCACTCTCACCGTACCAAAACCACTTACTATCTTTGGTCTGAAAGATGGCATACCAGTAGTGGATTTGGGAGGTAACAAGCTTCCAAACGGTGTTATAACAGCTCCTAATTATGAGAGCGGTATATCCAAAGCTCATAATATGAATCGGTGCTATCGTACCCCAAAACTTCTGCTTATGAGCGCTCATGCGGTAAATATGGGATTATTTCGTCAAGGAGGCCCATTGCAGGGAGTAACTAATCAAGAAGACTGGGAAAAACTAGGTTATGACGTTTCAGGAGACTTCCGGAGAATTGGGCAGCCTATTACTATTACACGTTCTGAGAGAAGTAGCCCTCACCTCATAGACCAGAAGGACTTCAAAGAACAAAAGGCGGTTGGTTCTCAATTAGTAATCCAGACTTTTAAAAATGAGTTTGACGAACAAAATTGGATTGCTGAACAAGTTGCTAATGATATAATAAAGCTTCGCTTTGACCCTTGCGATATCTTAATTACAGGCCCAACTGGAAATTACGAAAGCGAATATTTTCAAAAACTCAAAGAAGCTCTTAGCCGACACAAAGTTAATAGCTTAATTGCTGGTGTAGACACCCAACCCGATATTTTCTGGATGGATGGGTATGTAACAATAGCTCCTATATCTCGATCAAAGGGCAACGAAGCTTGGAAGGTATATGCCTGCCGATTCCAGTATGCGACCCAACCTCTTCTCTGGAAACAAGAAAAAGAAATTCACAAGCGTAATGAAGCCTTTGTAGCATTAACTCGCGCCCGTGTATGGTGTGTTGCAACCGGATTGGAGTCACCAATTTTTAACGAGTTACAGCAGGTTATACAGCAATCTCCAAATCTTGTTTTCCCAGCTTTCAATAAGACAGCAATTGAAAGAAACAACGATGAAAACGACGATGTAGGGGAAGGCATCCAAGGCGAGCTAGAGTTATTTGCAGCGAGCTAGAATTATCTCCTTAACTCAAACTCAAGAGAGCGATCGCCCTCAATCCTAGAGGATTAAACAGAGAGCGATCGCACCTATCCAAACGGTTGCCCCCACCGCTTCCAATTTTCTTTGTTGAAAGGCGATTGCCACTTCAAAATTAGTTGTTTTTCCAAAGCCTGCCGCGATTGTGTTGCTGATGGCGCATCCCACCAGAAACTGATACAAATGGCAACATCTAGTTGGTACTGGCGATGCAAGCTGATGTACTGATTAATGTACCGTTTTGCGTCATGGGTACTGCGCCAGCGCTGGTTACTGTGAACGGTTTCGCCAACATACAAAATTAACTTCGCTGTTGTATCTACAACAAAATAAATACACGGTTCGCCCAAATCCTGCCCAGGTCGCTCAAAAAACGAGAGGGTATCAAGTCTTAATGTCAGTGGGTCAATCTGTTCTGGGTCACAATGCACTGGCGCAAGGTCGAATAATGCAACCTGCTGTATTGGCTGATTTTCTCTGGCGCGTTGTTGGTGGGCAGCGATTTGAGTTTTCCACCTCACCAGGGCATCAGCACTCATCAGCGGCACATCCGGTCTACGCTTGCGGGAAGTGAGCTGAGCCGAGTTGAATAGGTCAAGCTGATTTGGTTCCAATCGAGTTTCTTGAATGTATCAAACAAATGATAAATCCCCGCTTAACTAAAAGCGTGTTGATGAAGGGTGCGATCGCCCTCACTTCTAGGAGTTCTAGGGGAAACTTGAATAAACTGCTGTTAGTACCATGCCAAAGATTCCAGAGTGCGATCGCTGTCTCAATAATGCCCGTAGTCCATATCTAGTGTGTGCCGACCACCCCACCGGGTCAGAGGATAACTTCTGCCCAGACTTCACCCCAGATCCCAACGCCGAACCAGAAGAACTGTGGGAGCCGGAGGGAGCCAGCTACTACGATGGCGAACTGATTTTGCAACCTAAGCAGCGTTGGACACCGGAAGAACAGCTGGAGCGATTGGACTATCACCCGATGTTTACGGGGCGCTGTCCTAGTTGCGAGATGCCGTTTGATATGAAGAATACGCCCTCGGTGCATTGGGATTGCCCCCACTGTGAGTGGGTAGATGATAGTGTGTGAAGTGCGATCGCACTAGGCAATTCAATGAACAATTCAGAACTTATCGACCAACTTAAATCAGCATCCGAAGGCTTGCTATTTATGAGTGAGTCCGACTATCCATTTGAGGTTTTTTTGTGGGAGTCATCAAACCAAACATCTCTTACAAGAGAGAATCTCACAACACAAAAGGTTCTGGAACTAACAGGACATCCTCAAGATACACCTGTTGAAGTTGTAACAGTTGATTATTTCTTTAGGGTGGCAACGACTGAGCAGGATTGGTATGGAGAAGAAGAACTTAACACGCTCAAAAAGTACCAGAAGTTGGTAGAAACACTCAATAATAATCTCAGTGACCTAAAGGTCTACCGGATTGGTGAAATCGAAATTGATGTCTATATTATTGGTCAAACTTCAACGGGAGACTATGCCGTTCTCTCGACTAAGGTTGTAGAAACATAGTTATTTAGTAATTGTCAATACGGCTCTCAATTACTCTTTGGATAGCTGAATTGACATTAGAAATAAAATCGTAACCAGTTAACTTTTCTAAAGAGTCAACATTGACTTTATAAGTTTTCCAATCATTATCTAAGGCATCTTGATTTGGGATATTTACCGCGATGACACGAGTATCGGTGGTAATACTTGATAACCCAGCACCGGGACGGCTTAGCACGACAATAATCTTCCAAGTTGATGCTGGAATTGTGACTTTACCCTTGAGCGGTTGCTTCTGACTGCCAGCAGTTCCTGCAATGATATAAAGTTCCTTCCCCTCACTCACCAGTTCCCGGCTATAGTCCTCTAAATTGCCCCAGGTATTCCGGTTGTTATCCGGTGTTTGGGGCATCATATTCGTCATTAAGAAAGTGGCAGAATTATCCTCCAGCGTTTTGGTGCGATCAGCTGAAGGTACGATATGCCCCCTGTCATACCCAGAGCCAGAGTAAAAAGTAGGCGTTACTCGTTCCCAACCAGGAGGGAGTGTTGGGTCAGGGCGAAAGTTATCCTGTCGGTCAGCACTACCAAGCCAAGATTTATTGAGTTGCCAACTAGCCCAGTTTGCAGTTCCCTTGCTTCGGTTATAGGAAAGCGCATATTGAGGCTTCACCATCAGGTAGTTATCGGGAGTAGCGACACTCTCTGTCGCACTGCTGGGATTTCCTAGCATCAAGTGAACGCTCTTTAAGGCAGAACTAGGTGTACTAACTTTGGGTGTGGGCTGCTGTACTGGTGTTTGTGGTGACTGAGTGGCTGGACATCCAACCAACCCAAGCAAGACCAACGAGATCGCTAACACCCGAACGCCACGATGAGCGAATAGATTTTTGAGAGTTTTCAACGGATTAGCACTTCCCTTGCAACAAACGTGTCTCTGAGTTCTAAGGGATAGTATAAGATTGCGATCGCTCCCCTTTCTTTAGTTCGCTTCGGGTAACGAAGGTGAGAAAATAGCTTTCTAGAACCGTACTTTTAATAAGTAAATGAGTCGCCTAGCCGCTACAACCCTGGTGCTGACAATCCCGCTGCCACTAACTCAGCATCCGGCTGCGGTGTATTTGGATGGACTGGCGGATGGTTCCAGACCGACAATGAGACAGGCATTGGATGCGATCGCTCAACTCCTGACTAACAATCAGTGCGATGCTATGACACTCAACTGGGCAGCACTGCGTTATCAAAATACCGCTGCCATCCGCACGGCACTGATGAAACGATATGCCCCAGCGACGGCGAATAAGATGCTGTGTGCGTTGCGGCGAGTGCTAAGAGAAGCGCTTAGACTGGATTTGATGGATGCAACCGATTATGCAAAAGCTGTGGATTTTCCGAGCATTCCGGTAAAAAAGGGACTCAGAGGACGTGCGCTTTCGCAAGATGAGATTGCAGCGCTCTTTAAGGTGTGTATGGATGACCCGGCTGCCACGGGTGCCAGAGATGCAGCGTTAATTGCCATTCTGCGCGGCGCTGGATTGCGTCGGGCTGAAGCAGTCAATCTGGATCTAAAGGACTTTAATGCCAGCAGCTCTAAGCTGGAAGTGCGCGACGGGAAAGGCGGGAAAGACCGGACGGTGTATCTGCCGAATGTAGCGATCGCACTTGTGGAAGATTGGCTTGTCGTCAGAGGCTTGTCACCGGGGCCGCTGCTGTGTCCCATCCGAAAAGGCGGACGGGTGGAACTGCGGCGGATGACTCCCCAGGCTGTGTTATTGATTGTGCAAAAACGCGCTACTGAAGCTGGGGTAGCAGCGTTCTCGCCCCACGATTTTAGGAGAACATTTTGTTCAGACCTCCTCGATGCTGGGACTGATATTGTCACGGTGCAGAAACTCGCAGGACACGCTTCGCCCGTGACGACGGCGAAGTATGACCGACGCGGAGAAGAAACAAAGCGTAAAGCCGTGGAGCGGTTGGAGATTCCCTATACTCGGCGGAGGTGAGGGTGCGATCGCCTTCAATCCCAGGCAATCCTCTAGAACTGCCGAATAGCGATCGCTCCTTCCGCATTCCCATGCAGCGATTAACGCAGCTCTACCAAAGATCCCTATTTCTTCTGGGGTGGGGACGTTCTCAATTCGAGTAGCTTGGAAATAGGGCTTTTTTTTGCGCCTGTCTACTTCGTGGTTCAATAGGTGCGATTGCATCAATGGGAATTAGATAATGCTTTGGTTGAGGAAATTCTGAAATTGAGTGCAATTACTGTGAGCAGTTCTGGGGAATTAAGGAAACGAGATAACCTGCTGTTGGTGCTTGGGGTAAAGGTAGATGATAGGGGAAAATAGGAGCGTATTTTAGATCCGTGGCTATGATGTAGAGCAATCGTTTGGGATCTCAGGAAGTGATCTCAGATGAATGGCTGAGGCATCACGCCCTGAAATCCTGCCCCTGAACGATTTTTGGTCAGTGTATGAATGCAGTCGAAATCGAAGAAGCTGTTTCCATGCTCGCCGAAGCCCCCTTTGACTCGGTGGAGTTCCCCTTCACGTTTTTGGAGGCATTTGGCAACAAGCCAACGACGATCAAGCGACTCAAAAGTGGTAACTCAAATCAATCTGACCTACCTGGTGCTGTTCTCCAACGGAATAATATTCATTTGAAGATTTGCGCTGAGGGTGAAGTGACAGCGACGCTGACAGCTTTACGGGAGAGTGCGGCGACAGCGCGGCAGAAGGTGAAGTTTATCCTGGCGACGGATGGCAAAAGTTTTGAGGCAGAAAATTTGGTGGATGGCGAGACAATCGCCTGTGACTACCCAGACTTTCCCGACCATTTTGGATTTTTCTTGCCCCTGGCAGGGATTACGACGGTTCGGCAAATTCGAGAAAATGCCTTTGACATCAAGGCGACAGGTCGCCTCAACCGTCTCTACATCGAGCTGCTAAAGGAGAATCCGGACTGGGACACGGCAGAGCGCCGGGAAGAAATGAACCACTTTATGGCACGGTTGATCTTCTGCTTTTTTGCGGAGGATACCAACATCTTTCATAAGGAGGGGCTGTTCACCCAAACCGTCGCCCAAATGAGTGCGTCGGATTCCTCGAATACCCATGAGGTGTTATCGGATATCTTCCGGGCAATGTGTACACCGCTGGCAAGGCGGGAGTCTGCGAAGATTCGCTCTTGGGCTAATGTATTTCCTTATGTGAATGGAGGTCTATTTGCAGGTGGAGTAGAGGTGCCGCGCTTCAGTAAGATTGCCCGGTCGTACCTGCTGCATGTGGGCAGTTTGGACTGGACAAAAATCAATCCCGACATCTTCGGGTCGATGATTCAGGCGGTGGCAGATGATGAGGAGCGTGGGTCGCTGGGAATGCACTACACCAGTGTGCCAAACATCCTGAAGGTACTGAACCCGTTGTTTTTGGATGACCTCCGCGCCCAGTTGGAAGCAGCAGAGGACAATGCCCGTAAGCTACTAAATTTGCGCCAACGAATGTCACGGATTCGGGTGTTTGACCCAGCGTGTGGTTCGGGCAATTTTTTGGTGATTGCCTATAAGGAAATGCGGGCAATCGAGGCAGAAATTAACCGCCGCCGGGGGGAACCCGACCGCAAATCTGATATCCCCCTAACAAATTTTCGCGGCATCGAAATCCGTCACTTTTCTTGTGAGGTAGCGCGGCTAGCGTTGATTATTGCGGAGTATCAGTGTGATGTGCTGTACAGAGGTCTAAGACTGGCGCTGGCAGAGTTTTTGCCGCTAAAGGCTGATAACTGGATTACCTGTGGCAATGCTCTGCGTCTAGATTGGTTAAGTATTTGTCCACCAACAGGAACGGGGGTAAAGTTAGTCGCGGATGATTTGTTTAGCACACCGCTTGAACAGACAGAGATCGATTTTGAGAATGAAGGTGGGGAAACTTACATCTGTGGGAATCCACCATATCTCGGATCGACTTGGCAATCGAAAGAGCAAAAAGGGGAAATTCGGGATGTAGTAAACGGACGAACTAATTCACCTGGATTTCTAGATTACGTTTCCGGTTGGTTCATCAAAGCGGCAGACTGGTTGCAGCATTCGAGCGGACGCGCTGCATTTGTGTCTACCAATTCCATCTGTCAGGGGCAGATGGTACCCCTACTCTGGCCCATAATTTGGGAAGCTGACTGTGAAATACTATTTGCTCATACTTCCTTCAAATGGTCGAATCTTGCAAGCAACAATGCTGGGGTAACTGTTGCTATTGTTTGCATCGCACGTACTTCAAATAATCCAAAGGCTTTATTTGAAATAGATGAGCGCAAAGAAGCGTCTGTGCGGCTAGGTTCAGCTATTACTCCTTATCTAACCTTGGGTAAATTTGTTATCGTCAAAAAATTGGCTGAACCTGTGTCTGGTCATGCGGTCATGGAATTTGGGAACAAACCAAGTGATGGAGGAAATCTCCTTGTTGCACGAGAAGAAGTAAATAGTTTGGGTCTAAGCACGGAACAGAAGAAGCGGTTCTTACGGACTATCGTTGGTTCTGAAGATTTCATCAATGGAAATTCTAGATATTGTATTTGGATTGAGGACTCGCATCTAGAAGAAGCACTTTCCATTGCAACTATTGCTGCGCGAGTTGAGTTAGTAAGACAGATTCGCTTGGCAAGTCCAGACAAAGGAGCAAATGCTCTTGCAAAGAGATCCCATCAATTAAAGCTGATGAGGATAGGAAAACAACATAGTATTGTGGTTCCAGCCGTTTCATCTGAACGCAGAGCTTACCTACCTGTCGGACTCGTCGGGAAAAACACGACAGTTACAAATGCCGCTTTCGCCCTTTTCGACGCTCCACTCTGGAACATGGCTCTGATCGCCTCGCGTCTGCACCTTGTCTGGGTCTCCACCGTTTGCGGCAAGCTAGAAACTCGTATTCGCTACTCCAACACCCTCGGCTGGAACACATTCCCTGTCCCCACTCTCACTGAGCAGAACAAAGCTGACCTCACCCATTGCGCTGAAGAGATCCTTCTGGCGCGGGAACACTATTTCCCAGCCACGATCGCGGATATGTACGACCCCGATCGCATGGACAACGAATTTCCCCTCGTCCGTCAAACCCACGATCATAACGACGAAGTGCTTGAACGCATCTACATTGGTCGCCGCTTCAAGAACGACACCGAACGACTCGAAAAACTCTTTGAGCTTTACACCAAAATGACCAGCCAACAGGCATTATCGAAAAAGCCTGCCAAACGTAAAGCTAAAGGTTCCACCCGATGAGCAAACCTATCGCTGTTCCTTCTGTTTCCGTCACCTATGCCAAGGACGGCACTTCCACCAAAGCCAACGCTTTGGGGATGCGTCCTATGCAAGAAAGGGCTTACCAAAAGCGCGGCGAACAATACCTTCTGATTAAATCGCCCCCGGCATCTGGCAAAAGCCGAGCGTTGATGTTCATTGCTTTGGATAAGCTAGAAAACCAGGAACTCAAGCAGTCCATCATCGTTGTGCCCGAAAAATCAATCGGCTCCAGCTTCCATGATGAGCCATTGAGCCAGTTTGGTTTCTGGGCAGATTGGCAGGTTGAACCCAGGTGGAACCTTTGCGATGCCCCTGGAGGTGACAACGGCGGCAAAGTAGAAGCGGTGAAGAGGTTTCTCGACAGCAATGCCAAGGTGCTAGTCTGCACCCATGCCACTTTCCGCTTCGCCGTAGATAAGTTTGGCGTAGAAGCCTTCGACGATTGCCTGATTGCTGTGGACGAGTTCCACCATGTTTCCGCCAACCCCGACAACAAGTTGGGCGATCATATCCGGCAGTTCATGACCCGTGACAAAACCCACATTGTCGCCATGACTGGCTCCTACTTTCGGGGAGATGCCGAAGCTGTTCTGCATCCCGAAGACGAATCCCGCTTTGAAACCGTTACCTATACCTACTACGAACAACTCAACGGCTACCAACACCTCAAACAGCTTGACATTGGTTACTACTTCTATGCAGGTAGCTATACCGACGAAATTATGCAGGTGTTAAACCCCAGCGAAAAGACCATCCTGCACATTCCCAACGTCAACTCCCGCGAAAGCACTAGAGACAAAATCCGTGAAGTCGAGCATATTATTGAGGAACTCGGCGACTGGCAGGGCACCGATCCGCAGACGGGGTTTCAATTGGTTCAAACTGGTGATGGCACAATTCTCAAGATTGCCGACCTGGTAGATGATGACCCCGCCAAACGCGATAAAGTCGCTGCTGCCCTCAAAGACCCTACCCAGAAAAACAACCGCGATCACGTCGATATCATCATCGCCCTGGGTATGGCTAAGGAAGGATTTGATTGGATCTGGTGCGAACACGCCCTCACCATCGGCTATCGCTCTAGCCTGACAGAAATCGTTCAGATCATCGGACGTGCCACCCGCGACGCTCCCGGTAAAACCCGCGCCCGGTTTACCAACCTGATCGCCGAACCCGATGCCAGCGAAGCTGCTGTTACTGAAGCCGTAAATGACACTCTAAAGGCGATCGCCGCCAGCCTGTTGATGGAGCAGGTACTCGCGCCTCGCTTTGAGTTCAAATCCAAAAACCCCAACAATCAACCCACTCCCGGTTTTGACTACGGTGAAGGCGGTTACGATTCGAGCCAGTGCAACGTTGGCTTTAATCCAGAGACGGGTCAGATTGAACTGGAAATTTATGGGCTGGTAACACCAAAAAGCCCAGAAGCCCAGCGTATCTGTCGCGAAGACCTGACTGAACTGGTTACTGCCTTTGTCCAAGACAAGACGGCAATCGAGCGCGGACTGTTCGATGAGGAACTGGTGCCGGAGGAACTGACACAGGTTCGTATGGGCAAAATTATCAAAGAAAAGTTGCCCAACCTCGATGAGGAAGACCAAGAAGCCGTTCGTCAGCACGCGATCGCCGCCCTAAATCTTATCCAACAAGCTAAGAAAGCAATGGACGAGAAACCTATGGACACAGGCAGCGGAGATACAGTGGATACAGGCAGCGGAGATACAGTGGATACAGGCGAAGGGGCAGCAATGAGGAATACTACCCTCATTGACGGGGTTCGTCAGTTTGCCCTATCCGTTACTGAGTTGGACATAGACCTGATCGATCGTATCAATCCTTTTGGTGAAGCCTACGCCGTCCTCGCTAAATCCATGAGCGAAGAACGACTGAAACAGGTGGCGGCAGTGATTGCCGCCAAGCGAGTCAACCTCACCATAGAAGAAGCACGAGACTTGGCTAAACGGGCAGCTCGTTTCAAACAAGAAAAGGGCAGGTTGCCTTCCCTGACGGCAGTAGATCCTTGGGAAAAAAGGATGGCAGAAGGCGTTGCCTTCCTACAGCGCAAAGTGCAGGAGGATAAAAATGCCTAAGCAAACTACAGACGAAGATTTAGAACTGCTTAGTGAATTGGGTTTGGACACAGAACCCGATCCAGTCAGCCAGCGTTCTGCCCGTGAGGAGCAGATTATTGCAGGCTTTGAGGAGATTGAGCGTTTTGTAGAGGAACAGGGCAGACTGCCTCAACATGGAGAAGACCGCGATATTTTCGAGCGGATCTATGCGGTGCGTTTGGATCGCCTACGGAACTCTGAGGAATGCCGCGTCATCTTAGAACCGCTAGATTCGCGTGGACTGTTAGACGCTGAAGCTAACACTGCCTTACCTTCAGAAGCAGACCTTGATGATGAGGCATTGCTAGCTTCCCTGGGAGTAGATGCAGACTTAGAGAACGGTATCACTCATCTCACCCATGTGCGATCGCGCCAAGAGATTAAAGCAGCAGAGGAAATTGCCCAGCGGACTTCCTGCCAGGACTTTAATAAATTCAAGCCGATTTTTAGTCAGGTGCAACGGGATCTAGAGATGGGGGCGCGGCAAACCTTGAAATATCAGGACAATGCAGCAGTCAACAAAGGCGATCTATTCATTCTTGACGGGCAGAAGGTGTTGGTAGCTGATATGGGTGAACCATTTATCAGTGACTATGGACGTTCAGACCGCAGGTTGCGGGTTATTTATGACAATGCTACCGAGAGTGACCTGTTGCTGCGATCTCTCCAGAGGGCTTTGAATAAAGACAAAACTAGCCGCCGCATCACCAACCCAGATTTAGGTCCCCTGTTCTCGCAGGGCGAAGCTGAAGACGACGTGCAAACTGGCTATATCTATGTACTGAGGAGTCTATCAGATGATCCCTTCATTGCTGAGAATCGGTCAGTTATTCACAAAATTGGTGTAACAGGGGATGACGTGAAGAAGCGAGTCGCCAATGCTAAGAAAGACTCGACTTACCTATTGGCGGACGTGGAAATAGTCGCCACCTTCAAACTGTCGAATATCAATCGGACGAAGCTTGAGGCGCTCCTACACAAATTCTTCGACAATGCCCGATTAGATGTAGAACTGAAGGATCGTTTTGGCATACCCGTGCAGCCAAGGGAATGGTTTTTCGTTCCGCTAAGTGCAATTGAAGAGGTGATCGAAAAAATCCAGGCGGGAACCCTTCATCAGTTTCGATACGATCTGGAGACAGCCAGACTCACCCAATCATAATGCCACTTATGAAGAACGCCGAGCTGCAATGGCAGCTGACACGGCTAGAGGAATTATCGAACGGGCTGGACAATTGGCTGGAATCCCGTTTCCGGTTCATCCACATATGCTGCCTCATGCTTGTGGTTTCTACCTTGCATCCAGAGGACACGACACCAGAGCTATTCCGGCATACCTCGGTCACAAGAATATTCAGCCACCTTTTTGTTTCAAAATCATAGTATTGAGACACTGGTAGAACTGTTTCAAAACAGTCTCATAAGTCAATGTCTCATTTTGTTTTACAGATTTGATTTTGAGACATCATGAAAATTGGCTATACCAGAGTATCGACAAATCACCAAAACCTTGATCGACAACTGGACGCACTCCAACGAGAAAACTGCGATCGCATCTTCTCAGACAAGATGACGGGCGGGACGATGGATAGACCCGGCTGGCAACAGTGCTGGGATTATGCACGAGAGGGTGACGAGTTAATCGTTGATTCCATCCTCCGAATTGGTAGGACTTTCGAGGAGATGATAGCCCTGGTGCGACAGATTGGTGAACGCGGCATCAAACTGCGATCGCTCTCCGAACCGATGATGGACACCACCAGCGCCAGCGGCGAGTTAATTTTTCGCATCATGGCAGCTGTAGCTGAATGGCAACGCGCCTATATTCTCGAAACTGCCGAGGCAGGACGAACGGCAGCTAAGGCACGGGGGCGCAGTGGTGGACGGCCCCGGAAACTATCCCCAGAACAGATTGATAGTGCGATCGCTTTGAAGCAGTCCAAGCGAGTTAATCAAATTTGCAAAACTTTAGACATCAGCCGCGCTACATACTACCGCCGCATTCACGACTGACTCGTATAAAAGTTTTATAAAGAGACAAACTCTGTGGAATTTGCGGATGTAAGTTCCATACAAAAGCGTGTAACATTCCCCATCTTTACATAGAGATGGCGATGAGAGGAGTGTACAGAGTTGGGTGCTTTGAAGACGCTTGTGAAGAACTTCCATTTCCCTCGTGGAAGCGCGGCGAAGCACGACGAGAAAGGATTGTAGAAATGCTCAATCAAAATCCTAATGTTTCTGTGCAAGAGATAGCGGAAGGCGTAGAGCTTTCTATCTATCAAGTTAAAAGGCACTTGTCAAAAATCAAAAAATAATTTTTTTTGATACCCCATATAGTGCCAATTCAATATCAATTATTTACACCCCCCACCCTACGCGAGGCATCAAGGAGCATAGAAATGGAAGAATTATCTATTGACCAAATAAAGGAAATCTACGGCATTAAACAAGCGGCAGCGTATAAGTGGAGGAGGTATTTAACAGATAGGAATATAAAACCTACTCAGGAAAACTTAACGGCTCTACGCGACCACATCAGCTCAACAGGCGGCTACAGCGGGTTCATGGAAGGGGGAGAGCTGGCAACTGTAGAAAACAGCTTAAAAACCACCCCAGCTCAAGAGGCAGAATTTACAGGGGAAGGTAATGCAGCAATCACACGCATGGTACACGCTGCCCAAAACAAAGCTACTGCTATCCTCATTGCAGAGCAGATGTTGACTAAAGAGTTCATTGATAATCCTGAAGCACTACCAGAAGAACTACAGCAAAAGGTGAAACAAGCGGAGGCGATCGCCACCCCAAAGCCAGTAGACCCGCTCCAGTACGCTCAGGAGTTGGTGAGAAAGCGGAAACAACAGATGCAAGAACAACAGCAGGCAGCAGCGTAAATCATTCCTCAGAGATTCACAAAAACACCTACAACCGAGCCAAACACGCACTGCTGCAAGGTAAATCCGTGCTGGTAATGGCGGAAGCGGGGGCAGGTAAAACAGTTCTGGGGAATCGACTAGCGGCAGAACTGGCGGCGACATATTCAATAGCGATCGCATCCTATACCGGAGCTTTGAAAGCAGCCCTAATCAGCATCGCCAAACAGCTTGATATCCCAACTACTACCCCCACCTACAACAAAGATGGGGACATAACGGGAGAGAAACCAATGAGTGCTGACCAGCTGCGAGAAGAGATTGCATCGAATTGTGATAGCGGCACACTAATCATTTGCGACAGTGCCGAGCGATGGTCAGCATCACTGAGGTACTGGCTAGAGGGGTTGCACAATCAAGGCGTAGTGCTGTTACTGCTGGCCTCAAGGAATCCAGAGCGTGACATCTTCCTAAAAATGCCAGTGCTTCTACAGCTTGAGGAAATACCAGAGCTGGAAATGCGATCGCTCATTTCTCAGGAAGCCCAGCACCAGGGGTTGAAACTCAACACTCAGCAACTTGCCAGCATCACAAGCCGCGCCGGGGGAAACATCACACGGGCTAAATATCTAGTGCAACAGTTGCGACTGGGCGAAGAGTCAGAGCTATTCAAGTCAAGCAACCAGTACCGCAGCATCACACCTTTCTTAATGGCAGGGTTAGCAGCTTTTTCAATCCTTCGTTACCTGGCTAATGGCGACCCAGCTATGAGGCTAATCGGTGGCGCTGCATTGGTTTTGTACATGGTTATTCGCCAGTTGAGCCGAGCATAAAACAATGATGGGACTAACTCACGCTGCTATTAGTGCGGCAGCGGTGTCAATTGCCATAACCAGTGCTGACCCTTGGGTACTAGGGATAGCGGCACTCAGCAGTCAAATTCCAGACCTTGACACTACCGATAGTACAGCAGGAAAAATCCTTTATCCTGTGGCGGCGTGGATAGAGAAGCGGTACACGCACCGAACAGTAACACACTGCATTAATGCAACTTTCCTCTTAGCTATCGCAGCACTGCCACTGTGGTACTACTTCGGAAACTGGCATCTGTGGGCAGCCGTGCCGCTAGGTCATTTCTTCAGTGCCGTCGCTGACTGCTTTACCAAGGAGGGTGTCTGCATCTTCTACCCCAGCCCTGTTAGATGGGTGTCAGCAATGAACCCAAACAAACGGCTGCGGGTTGGTAGCACTCCTGAGTATTGGGTGTTGGCGACTGCGATCGCTGCCCTGCTCATCTCGTACAACATCCAAACAGCCGGGGGCTTGACACTGCAACTCAATCAAGTGCTGGGCAACAAGGACAGCGTTGAACAAGTGCTAAATAAAGATGGGTCAACACACCTTATCTATATTGATGTGACAGGGACTCGGACGAGCGATCGCACTCGTGTTAAATCTCGCTTCTTTTTGGTTGAACAGTTGGGCGGAAATTTTTTAATTCAAGACCAAACTGGACTGTACCAAACGGGTAAGGAAATCATTGTTTCTTCACTAAAAGCGACAGCATCCAACAACGCATCAACCCAAATTCAACCACTGACATTTAACGACGAGGAACCCGCCGCAGTTCTGGAAAGCTTAGCAGCAGCGCATCCTGGCAGCGCCATTTACTTGTCTGGCTCGTTGCAAATTGACGCGCCAGAGGAACTAATAATCACCCCCACCCCCGGACAGTTCCAGTCCATCTCCAGTTCTGGGGAATTAATTAAATTGCAGTATCACCCTATTGAATTAGCCGCAGGGCAGCTATTAAATCAATTCGCTACTGGACAGCTAACAGCCAAGATTATCTACCCAGCGCCCCGGCTATGACTCCATCCAAGAGTTGAGAACAGCCCAAATAGTAAGAACAGCGATCGCACCCCAAATAATCACAATCCCTCAGCCCCCAACACCAGCAATTTGACCCTGACCACTCCAGACCTCAGCTTAGTCCAGGTTCTAAAGACAGAAGCATTGTGCTGTTGAAGCGCAAAGGAACCATTCAAGTAAGACTCTGTTGACCCCTGCCCCAGCCTATATTCAACCTCTGCCAGTTGATTCAATGCAGCCCGACCCCGTGCCAGCTCTTGACTAACCTGAAATTCTCGCTTGGCATCGTCAAGGTCAAAAGCTGCCTGATAAACTTTCTCACGGATAACATCAGCCAACTCTGCCCTATCCCGCTGCAATTGTGCAAGCTTAATCTGAAGGTCAGCGATCGCAATCGAGCGGTTCTTAGCATCGTTATTACCGCCAGTAAGTGCTTGAAATGTCGGCACTCCAATAGCACCCAGTAACCCGTTAATCCCAGTAATACTCGTAAAGATTCCAACCAGCCTGTCTAAAAAGCCCAGTGGTCGCTGTCCGGGCTGAACTGGAGTAGGAGTGGCACCAGTGCCTTGAAAAAGGTATTGCACCGCAGGAGTAAGCACTGAGAGATTAATACTTTGTTTGTTTGCAGCCTTCGCCTCAGATATCTTCCCCTGAATTTCCTCAATCCGAGTGTCTACCTCTTTTAGCAGTGGATTGTTCTGCCCAGCCAAAGCCTGCAACTGACTAATGCAAGGAGTTGTAGCATCAGCACAGGGGAGGTTTCCCTTCATTTCCTCCCAAAGATCACTATTAATCTGTCTGCGTACCAACTGCTCAATACTTGGCCCAGCAGGTTGTAGTGGATTTTCTTCTGGATCAGATGGGACACTACCGCTGTCATCCTCAGTTTGAGCCAGCAATACCGGGGATGCGATCGCCCTCAGTTCTGGGGAATTGAACTGCACTGCTACCAGTAGCGATAGTGATAGTAACCTTGAGATCCTGATTGCTCTGCCCTTCATATTTCACCCGGCGCACTAGGCCACTGTAAGGGGATTTAATTGTCGCCAGCTGTGCAAGTTGGCTATTCACATCTTGAATCTTGGCTCTGACCTGGGAGAGCTGATAGTCCTTCTCACGCTCCTGGGCTTGAGCCTCCATTAACTGCCTTGAATAAGCCTGCTCAGCCTGGTTCTGCTGCTCTGCTCTCTGCGCTAGTTCGAGCTGATGTTGATATTCCTCCCGCTGTCTTTTCTCACGGGCAGTATCGAGGCGAGCTTTAACCAATTCCAAATTAGATTTCGCCCGGTCGAAGTCTGCTAAGAGTTGGCGCTCCTCCTCAGCAGCCCCAAGGGATGCAGCCTCAAGATTGGCGGCGGCGACACGTTCCTCTGCTTCCCTCGATGTGAGTTCAGTCTGAAGCTGTTCCATCACCTTAGCCTCATGTTCAGAGACAGCTTCAGGCAGGGTCATGGTTGCGATCGCATCTATTTTCCGCTGTTGTATATCCACCTTATTTTTTGCGGCGACAACAACAGCCCTAGCCTGCTCCAATTCTGAAGTTTCCTTGGGTGGTGCAAGTGATAATGACCTTTTGTGTAAATCGACGGCTATCTGTGCCTCCCTCACCTTTATCTGAGCGTCGAGAATGTCTGCCTCTTGCTCCCTAAATTGCGACGGTGGAAGCGAAGCCACAGAAGGCACACTTTTTGGTTTGGGAGGATTGAAAATAATACTCCCCTCAATTTTTTTTAAACTCAGCTCTAGCTCTTGTTTGGCTAAATTTAATCTATTGCGATCGCTCACTCTATCTGCCAACACTTGCCCAGAAATTACCGTCTCGCCCTGCCTTACCTTTAAATCTTCTGGCTTGGAAACTGAAATATTGAGCTTAAAAGTTTTCGGAATTCCAGACGATGCAGAAGGAGCTACCTTTTTTTGGACTGGGAAACTTGGTAAAGTGCCTCCCTTCAATTCCCCAGAACTGGAGGAAGAATTAGAGAGAGCGATCGCTGCCGGAAACCCCAAAATAAAAAAGGCAACCACATATATAAAATTTCTCCAATTATTCATATTACTCCTAATAAAAACTGGCTCTAGCCCTTGAAGGCGCAAGCCAGTTGTTAAGCTATCCGAGATGCACAAACTCACTCACTACTCTGCTGTATAAAGAACGTTGTTAATGCACTTAGGAGGGTTCCCCATAGGAGCGGTAGTAGTATTCACAGGAGTACCATTGACGTTAATCGTTCCAGTTAATGGGTACTGTGCCGAACTTGTTAAGCTGATAAATCCGCAAGCATTAACGCTTACGTTACGACTCAAACTAATACCAGGAAAAGCGATCGCTTGGCTGGATAGAGGCGACAAACCAGGGAATACAAAATCTCCGGCAGGTGTTTTATAGGGAGTCGTTTGCGGTACTTCTGCAACACCATTTAAGCAGCGAGGAACAGTATCAACTGCTGTAGGCGCTGGTGTAGAAGTGCCGTTTATCAAAATTGAGCCAACACCCGTTAGAGGTGTGCCACTGCTATTTCTTACAATCAATCTTCCACAAGCATCAGTGTTAGAGTTGATTGTTTTCAATGCGTTCGGAAAATCAACTTTCGCACTGCCAGAAGGGGTTAAGTCATCTATATACAATTTTCCCGCAGCATCTTTCATAGGTACTGCATAAGCAGAACCAACTATGGATACAATGCTTAAAAATGCACCTACACACCCAACAATTCTTTTAGTCTTCATTGTCTGCAATCTTTACATAAAGATGGGGCATTTTAAATGCTATTTAGGAGTAAAGAAATCCGTGAAAGTACACAACTATTTATTAATATTGTTGCTAAGCATGGGGGCAATTACTGGCTGTAAATTCCCCAGAACTACACCCCCAAGCTCAGAATCCTGGTTTGTGATGCGAGTATCGGACGGCGATAGCCTTACCGTGCGCCAAACTGACGGCTCAGAGCTAAAGATTAGGCTGTGCGGCATTGATGCCCCAGAGCGATCGCAACCTCTGGGACGAGAGGCGACAGAACATCTGCGATCGCTCGTTGCTCAGACAGATAATCAGGTGCAGGTCGTCGCACTGGAAAAAGACCGCTACGGGCGAACCGTGGCGGAAGTTTTCACAGTTCTGGGGAATGAGGAAAAGTTATTAAATGCTGAACAGTTGATGTCCGGCAACGCTTACCTATATAAGGAATTCGTCAACAACTGCCCAAACAAACTGCCACTAGAGACAGCGGAGGCGATCGCCCAGGAAAAACGCTTAGGAGTGTGGGGCGGCAACTATCAAAAACCGTGGGATTACCGTAGAAGCAAACGGAAATGAGCGCATAAAATGCTTTACCGCTCTGACACGTAGGACACTTTATGCGCCGTCACATTGCTTTGGTAACTGCTTTCTGCCTACTCACTACAAATGCGATCGCTCAAGAATTTACTAAAACAAAGCTGACGGCAATCTACAATCTTCCA
The DNA here is from genome assembly GCF_014695815.1 of Trichocoleus sp. FACHB-6. Taxonomy (NCBI): domain Bacteria; kingdom Bacillati; phylum Cyanobacteriota; class Cyanophyceae; order Leptolyngbyales; family Trichocoleusaceae; genus Trichocoleus; species Trichocoleus sp. FACHB-6. Next base: position 10,435 of record NZ_JACJOY010000007.1, on the reverse strand, counting down.
GCTATCCCTCAAATTAATTCCCCAGAACTGAATTCCCCAGAACTGAATCCCCGATACATAATGCCAGCGCGAGGCACCCTGACCTCTGGATATGGTCGCCGTTGGGGAAGGATGCACAAGGGTATCGATATCGCTGCACCCATTGGAACACCTATTTTTGCAGCTGCTTCTGGAGTCGTAGTATATGCAGGTTGGAACTCTGGTGGCTACGGAAACCTGATAGACATTCAACACGCTGATGGCAGCGTAACCCGTTATGCCCACAACAACCGCCTTTTGGTACGAGAAGGCGAGACAGTCGAGCAAGGTCAGCTAATTTCAGAAATGGGCAGCACCGGGCGCAGTACAGGCCCTCACCTACATTTTGAAATTCGTCCTCAAGGCAAAGCAGCAGTTAATCCAACAGCGCTTTTAATTCCCCAGAACTAGAGACAGTCTACTCGCTTCGCTTACCGTTCGCGCCCCGTGCGTCCGCACCGGGCGCTCACTGGCGTGTAGTTCCGCCGCCAGCCTGCGGCGGATCTGGCTACGCCGCAGACAGCGACTGCCGCGCTGACGCGCCGCCTCTGCGCCTGCGGCGGCCAGCCCGCCTGCGGCTGTCGGCGGTTTGCAGTCAGGGAAGATTGGGAATTGGGGATTGGGGATTGGGGATTGGGGATTGAACATTAATCAGCCAGTTGTGTTGCTGGGGGTGGCTTCGCTGCGGTTGGGGCTTCTGCCTTGCGGTTTGCTGCGGCTGGGTTCCGGGTGTCTCCTGGGGGGGGTGCCTCCGGCGGCGGTCGTTTGTGTGTTTTTGTTTCCGGTCGTTCGTTGGTTGCCCGGTTCTTGGGGTGGGCTGCGTCGGCTGTGTTCCTTGCCCTGCCTGGGTTTGCGGCTTGTGTTTACCTCGTATACGTGCTATACTTGTGTTGTTGGGTTGGTTTTCTCACAGTGGTTTGTTCTTCTTCGTTCCGTCCCCTGGTTGTTGCCGCTTCGTCCCCTGCTGCCCCCGCTCCTTTGCCTGCTGCGGTCTGGCTGCTGGCCCGTTCCTTCCCTGGTTTGGGTGTCGTTGCGGTGCGTCCGTCGTCCCGGTCTTTTTCCGGCTGGGTGTGCGTTGCCTCGTTCGCTTCCCGGTCTGTTGCCGTCGCCTTCGCCAGTGCTGCTGCTTCTTCCCTTTTGGGTGGTGGGTTCTGCGCTGTGCGCTCGTTTGGTCGCCGCTTCCGGGTGTCGGTTCCGTGCCTGGTTCCTTCCGTCCGGGTGCGGTTCCCCTGTCGTTCCGTTCGGGTTGGCCGCTTCCGTGTTCGGGTTCCGGGTTCGGCTGCGGCTGCTGTTGCTCTCGCCGCTGCGCTGGCTGCGCCTGCGGCGGCTGCGCCTGCGGCGGCTGCGCCTGCGGCTTCCTCTGTTCTCCCCGCTGCGGTGGTGTCGGCCCTGTCTTCGGCTTCCGTCGTGGGTTTTTCCGGCTCTCGTTCTCCGTTGGGCGCAGTGTCTGCGGTGTCGCTTCTGGGGGCCTGCGCTGCGGTGTCTCCGTCTGCCTCCGTTTTTGTGGGGTGCGCGCGCGGGGTTGACGCTGTTGTGCGTTCTGCTTTCCCGTCGGCTTCCGTGTTTTCTGTCGCCTCCGGTTCCTTCGGGCGTGGCCGCTCTGCCTTTGCCCGTCGTTCTGTCGCCTGCGTGTCTGCCGTTCGCTCTGGCTCTGGCGTTTGGGTGTCGTTCCCTGCGTCGCCCTGCCCTTCCGGGTTGGTTCCCTCCGCCTCGTCCTCTCGCTGTTTCTCTGGTTCTGGTTCCGGTTCCTGGGCTTCCCTCGCTTTCGCCCTCGGCTCTGGGGTTCCCTGCCTTGTCTGTCTGCCTTCGGGTGTGCTGCCTCCGGCTGGCTGGGGTTTGGTTTCTCTCGGCGGCTCGTGGTGGGGTTCCGCCCCTGCCCCGGTTCAGTTGTCCTTGTTTTAGTTGTTCTGCGGTTCCCCCTTCGGGGGCCACCCATAACTATCTATGGGTGGCTTTTTCTCTTTTGGAGACGTTTCCACTTGTTTAAGGCAGAGGCGGCCGCCTCCCTAATGAGAGCATTCCTCTCTTCAGATGGAATCTCTCGAAGCGCAGCATCTATGTCCTTGTGCAGCCTTACAGTCAACGGCTTCTCTGCCAGCTCCCCAGCATACTGATTCTTCCCGTTGGGATTGTTCACTGTTCCTTTAGGTGCGCCACCTTTCTCAGTTGTCATTGCTTATCCACGTATACAGGCTACATCCCAGAGTAACACCTTTTCGTATACGTGGAATACATAGTAAAAGCTTATGGTTATCCATGTATACATAAGAGATTTGATGCTCGTTTTCCATGTATACATGGCATACTAATAAATAGGAACCTGTTTAGTTTCCAGTCTGCACAGGTTCCTACTACTCAACGTTTACCGTAATTGAGCGATTTCTATTATGACACTTCACCCAATTTCCGCAGAATCTAATCTCGTTGACCTGATTGAAACATTCATTCAGCGCGCTAACAAATACCTTGATAAGTATTATCAAGCCGAGACTGAGTACAAGGATGTTGAAGGCATTCTTTCCGAGATTGATGCGATGGCTTGCTTAGCTGATAATCAAGCACTTTATGCAGAGTTTCATCCTGAAGAGGAAGAGAAGCAAGTAGAGGCACAATTCCAGTCTGTGCAGGAGATTCAGCTCCATCTAGCAGACTGTGAAAAGGAACTGATTAGCGCCTTCTTCTAAATGCTTTACGGGGGCTTCTAGCCCCCACTCAAAAACCTTTTATCACTCAGGAACTAACATGAAGCTCAATCAATATCCGGAAGCGATCGCTAAACTTCAACGGCAGATTCTAGACCTCGACCAAAACATTATTAGTTTGGCTGAGAGCGTCAAGATTTTTGAGGCAGAGATTGACAAGGCAATTGCCTTCGACAGCAGCCTAAAAAACGATGCTCAGCGCAAAGCTAAAAAAATTGAGATGCAGCAATCAGACGGTGATTACTATCAATCGTCACGACTTCTGAAAGAGACGAAAGAGAAGCGCGACTCCCTCGCTATTGATTTGGAGTTAGTCCGTAATCGCTTCACCGTCGCCAAGTTGGAGAAGCGCGAGGCGATCGCCAAGCTAGAAATCGAGGCCGCTTAATTCCCCAGAACTAAAAGCTGCTGGCAGCATCCGACCAAAGACTTTGCCAGCAGCACCCCATTAAACACAACGAGGATATCTAATCATGACACTCACAGCCACAGCCCAGCCTAAAATCTACGTTGCCTGCCTCGCTGCATACACAAACGGCAAACTCTATGGGTCTTGGATTAATGCCGACCAGGACGCTGAAGACATCGAAGCCAAGGTCAAGGAGATGCTGAAGCAATCCCCAGAACCAAATGCTGAAGAATGGGCCATCCACAGTTTTGAAGGCTTCTATGGAATTCGCATCAGCGAATATGAAAGCCTAGAAAAGGTTGCAGAATTGGCTCAGGCGATAGCCGAACATGGCGAGGCATTCGCAGCCTATGCCTCGCACATGGGTGTTGATGATGCGACCGATGAATCATTCCAAGACAGCTACAAAGGCGAATACAGCAGCGAGGAAGACTTTGCTGAGGAGTATTACAGGGAGAGCTACACCATCCCAGAGCATCTGGATTACTACATTGACTGGGAAAGGGTAGCAACTGACCTGTTTATCGATTCATTCTTCAGCATCGAGTGCGACGGCGGCGTTTACGTTTTTAGCAATTAAATCGCTTAATTCCCCAGAACTGACAAGCTGCTGGCAGCATCCGGGCAAGCCAGCAGCACTTACCCACAAAGAGGATAAACAATCATGACGCTTGAAGAGATCCAAGAAAAACTAGACTCAATTTTTGGGGAACTAATGGAAATTTCCCAGGAATCAAACCTACATCAGAAGAATCCAATTAGTGAAAAAATTTTGGATCTTATTGGCGAAGTTGAAGACTTAATTAACTTGATTGGCGAGGAGTTGTAAATAAGGAATAGCTTGATAGCCTCTATTTCTAAATGGGGCTATCAAAGCCTTATAAAATTGAAATCATCCCCTACTAGGGACTGAAACATGGACAAGACCACAGCAGACAGATTGACAGACCTAGCGCCCATGCTAGGTAAGTTCTTGAGCCTGCATCCAGACGAGCAAGAATGGCTATTGCCGTTGTTGGGCAGAGCAGAACGCAGAACTATCAGGATATTGGACGAAATTAGCAACCATGCGCTGACGTTTGAGGAAATCGGGCGGCTAACCGATACTCATCCCAACACAGTCAAGCAAACCCTCCAGGCTCTAAGCAATGGAGGTTTAGGGTTCAGGGTTTCAAGCACTGGCAAATGGTTGACCCCGGTTGGGGGTCGAAAGCGAAAGTTACTTAAACTCTAGGGACGAGAATAAAATGCTTAAAACTTTGTACTTAATCAGAGGTATCAGTGGCAGTGGTAAAAGCACTCTAGCGTCCGCATTGACCGAGTATGCGATCGCATCTGATGATATGCCCGGTTTATATCAAAACGGCACTTATCAGGTAGAGTTACAAGCTCAATCGCATCAATGGTGTTTTCAAACAATTGAAGGGTGGATGCAACAGGGTAAAGACCGCCTTGCCGTCGCTAATACTTTTGTAAAGCAGAAATACTTTCAGTCCTACATAGACGTAGCGGCTAAATATGGCTATGCAATTCAAATCATCCACTGTGAGGGCGTTCTGCTTCCCAGCGGCAATCAGACATCCTCAATTCACAATCTCCCAGAGGAAGTGTTACAACGCCAGCGAGACAATTGGGAACCGTGGCAATTAAATCCTTCAACACAACTACAAGAAGATAAATTATGAAAGCTTGCCCAGAATGCAATGGATCGGGTCAAATGCACATTGCAGCAGTGCCAGGTGTGCATCAAAGTTACGACATGGAATGCCCAACCTGCGACGGCACCGGAAGACTACCAGATCGAGAGAAGTTTCCTAATAACTGCCCAGTGTGCGGGGAGCCAATTATGGCCCATGAGAAATGGTGCAAAGTTCACAGAGAAGCTGAGAAATTCAATTCCCCAGAACTGAATTAAAAGTAAAGCCCTTTAACTGGGGCTTTTTAATGGCTACTCAACAGTTTTGGAAACTTTCCAAGCAGTCTGGCTGCCAATCTTTTTAAATTTAGGCTTGCCCTCCTCATCCTTATCCTCAAGCGGAATTTTAGAAAAGGCAAAGGAGCCACGGGTAAAAGTGCGATCGCCCTTCTTAGGTACTGGCTTCACTCCCACCAGTTCTTTCACCTGGTTAGAGGTGAGGAGCCAGCCAGCCGCCGCCGCCCGTTCCAATTCCTTCAAATGCAGCAGTGGCTCTACTGGTGGTGCTGGTGGCTTCAGTGCTGCGGCAATCTCCCGCACCAGTTCAATAAAATTGTCTGATGACTTGTCCAGTTGTCCACTGGACAATGCAGGCTTGTCCAGTTGTCCGGTGGACAATTCCCGCTCATCTGCTGGAAGCCTTTCAACCTGTTGGACTTCAGCCTCTACTGGCTGAGCAAAATTCTCAATCTTGCCCCCGGTTTTTAGATACTTGTCCAGTTTGTCCAGTTTGTCCAGTTGCTCTTGAGAAATCTTCCCTCGTGCTGGCTTCTGGATGTTTAAGCCCTTAATCCTATCGTCTACAGCCTGCCTGCTGCTTAGGTTGTAGCGTTCTTGTAAGCTGCTGACACTAATCAAATTTTCCATAATTGTCTCAACTTGTCCAGTTGTCCACTGGACATATTTTAGTTTGTCCAGTGGACAAAGCAAATCCAACAAATTTAGAGGATAGCGAGTAATTCTTTAGCTAAATCTTTAGGAGAAGCCAAACCCTTTAAAGTCCTCCTCTTACCTTTCAGCACCAACTCGATCCGATCCTGCTTACTTTGAAGAAGAGTATCGATCGCACTATCGATATAACCAAGTTGCAACCAAGTGGCAAAAACGGCATTAGTTTGACCAAGCCGATGACACCTATCCTCAGCCTGTTCACAATCGCCGGGAGTCCAAGCCCGATCAACTAGGATTACGTGGGAAGCGGCAGTTAGCGTCAACCCAACACCACCAGCTTTGATGGTTCCAGTAAACACCTTGGATTCGCCAGATTGAAAACGATCAACCATCCCCTGCCTTTCCTCTGGTTTACTTTCACCAGTAAGTATTTCACCGCCCAATGCAGCGTACAGTGCATTAGCAGATTCTACAAATTCGGTAAACAGCACTACTTGCTGACCTTGCTCTAATAGTTCCTCAGCTAAACCTACAGCTGCATCTACCTTAAATTTGCTGCCGACTTTCCTCAAATAATTGAGAGTGACCAACGCCTCAGCATCGGGATCGACTTCCTTACGTTTAGCCCGTTCACGGAAGTCTTTAATCAATGCCTGAATCTCCTCATCGTAGGATTTAGCCTTACCAGGTTCTAGTTCAGCATTCTTGAATAATCGCGTCTTGGCTGGCAGTTCGGTCAAGCACTCTTGTTTAGTCCGCCGCAAGATAACATCCTCAGTCTTTTTAGCTAGCTCGTCTAAATGCGCCGCCCCGGTAACATCCCACGCAGTCCTACCCCTACCAATCGATTTATGGTGAGCGTTGCAATAGCGCAGTTGATAATCAAGCCTGTTTTCTACCAGCGGGTGACTGGCTGCCAGCAACAGCGGGTAAAGGTTAATCGGTCTACCATTCTTAACTGGCGTTCCCGTAAGCATCCAGGTAGCCAAACAATTAGGATTATGAGCCAAGTCTAAAAACTTCTGTGTACGCTGCGATCGCTCGTTCTGGGCATAATGAGCTTCATCAGCAATGAGTAAATATTTCTGCGATTCCAGAGCTTTAGGCATCTTCGCCCAGCTAAAACACTCTATCCGAACTTCTGCTATCTCTGCCTCGCGCCGCCAATTCTCCAGCAGCGACACTGGAGCAATTACAAACACAGGACAATCGTGTGTACGCTGCATTACCTTGGCAGCAACTAAGGTAGTTAAAGTCTTTCCCAGCCCCATGTGATCTGCCAAAACACCACCGCTGTGAATACCACCGCGACAATGAGCCAACAGCCACTCCACACCGCGTTTCTGGTAATCCCTCAAATACCAACCGTTTGACAGCGGCGCATCTAAATCGGCAGCTTGAGTTAGTTTAATAATATTGTTTGACTTCTCCAACACCTCAGCTTCTAACCGTGCAGATTCCTCTGCCTTTTGCGCTCGATTAAGTGCAATTGCTCCTTCAATATTTGGATCGTAGTAATAACCATCTTCTTTAGGAAATTTGGCTAAAACTTCTTCAATCTTGTTAATAGGATATCGCCAGCTTTTGTCATCACCATTGAATTCATAGCCTTTAATAGTTTTAGCATCTCGCTGAAATCTACCTGTGCTATCGTATGGAGCGTACACTCCAATTACGCTACCTATAATCTGAATGCGCTTTTCAGGAATGATGGGCTTCTCTTCACCATTTATGCTGAGTTCAGTTCGCAAATCTACTCTATCTGGATATTGATGCTCAATCGCTTCCCATTGAGGTAATGTTAGGCTACCCCGCTCTAGCTGTTTTTGATATTTCCGCAACATCTTTAAAGCAGATTGAGCATGATTTTTAAGGATAGGTCTTTGCTGCTTAATTAATTCTGCTAACCAATGACCAAAACCAGTATCAGCACCATTAAACCCCACACCATCTTGATTAAAAGCACCATCACACTGACTAGCCAAGTAGCTGATAGCTTGCTCTAAACGGCGATCGCATTTACGCTCCTTTGCCTCGACCAATACAGACTCAATCTGAGTTTTCAGGTGAATCAGCGGATCTGGTTCCAAAGTTTTGAGCCACTGACTAACGCTATCCAAGCTCAGCTCACTGCTCAAACCAACTGCTCTGCCATCATCAAAAGCACGAGCAATATCTAAAATCTGATCCTTAAATATCTCAGGCACTCGGATTGCAGTAGTAGGAAGGTTGCGCCATTTAGGTGTCTCTTTTCTTAAGTTTTCCCTTAAAGGATTGAAGTTAGCCATTGCAGCGTACACTCGATACATATGGCAAATTATAGCGTAATTGTAGTGTACGCTCCAATAGCGAAGATTAAGCCCAAAACCATTTAACAATTACTTCGGCAGGATGCCCCGCAGCGATCGCTTCCCGTACTTCGTCCAGCTTCCCCAATGGAATCACTTTGCTGTAAACCTTTCCTACACCACCCAACTGATAGCGGTAGAGGTTGTATTCATAGGTTCTCAATTCCCCAGAACTGAGCTTTTTACGCTTAACCTGTAGCTCAATTCTGCCTGATGGATTAGCTTGCCCTTTATCACATCGCTTCCTAGGCAGTTCTGGGGAATTAATTTTAGGCTGCTGTGTCAGTTCTGGGGAATTAACTTTAGGCTGCTGTGTCAGTTCTGGGGAATTAACTTTAGGCTGCTCCTGGTCTTCCCAAATTCTCCAGAGTTGTTCTGGCGGAATCAATACATCACTGGCGGCCCCATCCCAGCGAATAACAATCAGAGGTAGCTTGCCTCCCAGTAGTTCCTGCCAGCTAACCCCGCGCACAGTTCCAAACTGCTGTAAACCTTTTTGCCAGCGGACGCGATCGCCCACTCTCCAGACATCATCTGGATCAAGTGGCTCATCTCCCCATTCCCGCTCGTTCCAGGGAATTGTAGTGAACCATCCACAAGTCCCACAGCCATCAGCCAAATCTAGCAGGGGTTGCTGACAACTGGGACAACTCGGACAAGTACAAGATTCGGCGGAGGGCGACGGCGGCGACTCTTGGATCGAGAAGATTTCCAGCTGCCGTTCTCTGGCTTCTAATAAGTCCGTTGCCGCTTGGCACTCCGAGGGATCTAGGTAATTCGGCGGGAGACTGTACCAATCGCTTAGGATAACCGGGTTTAATACCTCGCCGTCGTTGAGCAGCCCTTTCGATTTCAAAAAACTCTCTAGCCTGGTCTGACCAGGTGGCCGCCCTTTCCCATTGGACGAGAGTGCGCCCGGAGACTCCAACCAAAAGTAGCCGCTCTCTAAGGAAGGGGGCGGCAAAGTGTCCTGAGCTGATAATAAGCTTTTCCCACCTGTAGCCGATTTGCTCAATGGCTCCAGTGAGAATTTTAAAGTAAGAGCCGCTTGACCATCCGAATTTAAAAGGGCAGCTAAGTAATCCGGGGACGTTTTCGATTGCAAAGAATCTGGGCTGAATTTCTCTGATAGCTCTGACGACAGCGGGGAAACAATCTCGCTCATCGTCCGCTCCGAGTCGCTTTCCCTGCACTGAGAAGGGCTGGCAGGGTGAGGAGGCTGTGATAATGTCAGCGTCGGCAATACGGCTGTGTTTGATGTCTGTCCATTCCTGGCGCTTAATATCTCCGAGGATTGGCCGCCTGGGGTATCGCTTGCTGAGGATGTCGCGGCAGTAAAAGTCTGTTTCACAGAGTCCAACGAGGTCAAAGCCGAGCTGCAAACCTGCGAGGGCGAAGCCTGCACCAACCCCGGAGCAGAGGTCAAGCTGTGTGAGCTGGGTTCTTTCCATTTTGTTAAACCTGTCCACTTTTCAAAATCTCTATCAGCTGTTACCTCTGTCCCCTGGAACGACTTAGTAGAGACACGGGTAACAGTAACTTTCACCCAACGCCGCGAGGATGGGTGCCACCCCTCGACTCTCGCGCCAACCTTTAAACTTTTTAATTCCCCAGAACTACTCATGATCAGCCCTCCACTGCTCAGAGGTACGCTCAATCTCCTGGTCTACATAGAAGGGATTTAGAGCGACTCCAGAACCACTGCACCAGTCACACTCATGAAGAAAGCCACTATCATCCTGCACCAGCCCCAATTCATCGCACATGGGGCAAGGCTCATACTCATTCGGACTCAAAAACAAGTTCATTGCTCCTCCTTGAGCAGCTGCTCATCAATGCCGTACTGAGCCGCCAGCTTTAAACCGATCGGCGGCGAGAGTTTGTAATATTCGCGGCAGATTTCTAACGGAGTAGCGGCAGCTTTTTCAGTGGTGGTGGCTACTGCTGCTGGTTCAGGTTTCAATCCTTCCTTACAAGCCTTTACAAAAGCAGCTGCTGGTTTATCTGCCCAAGTCTGCTGCTGGGTATATGCGATCGCATTCTCAATCGTTGCGGCAGAGAATTTTTTGATAGTCCAGCTAACATCATCTGGGTTGATCCGGAGTTCCCGAAGCTGGCTAATAAATTCCTCTTGCTCTCTCTCAGTCGCACCCTCTGCTTCTTCCTCTAAGTGAGAAGTAGTTGTAAGTATCTGAGAAGTATATGAAGAGGTGCTAGAGCTGTTTAATTCCAAGGGTTCTAGCTCTCGCTTGTCGCCATTTGGCGACAAAGTTTCGCCATTTGGCGACAAAGTTTCGCCATTTGGCGACAAAGTTTCGCCATTTGGCGACAAAGTTTCGCCATTTGGCGACAAAGTTTCGCCATTTGGCGA